>JAGQUI010000832.1 GCA_020438595.1 Propionibacteriaceae bacterium
TCGGCGTGGTCTTCCAGCTCAGCGACGACATCATCGACATCGCCAGCGACTCCTCCGGCAAGACCCCCGGCACCGACCTGCGGGCGGGCGTCCCCACGCTGCCGACGCTGCTCGCCCGGCGCAGCACCGACCCCGCGGACGCCCGGCTGCTCGCGCTGCTCGACTCCGACCTGACCGACGACGCGGAACTCGCTGAGGCGTTGCAGCTGATGCGCGCGCACCCGGCGATGGTCGAGGCGCGGGACGAGATCCGGCGCCGGGCCGAGGTCGCCCGCGCACACCTCGCACCGCTGCCCGAGGGCCCGGCCAGGGACGCCCTGGCCGCCCTCTGTGACGGGGTCATCTCCCGATCCGCCTGACCGGCCCGGGTGACGCGGGAACGGGGCCGGGTTAGGGTTGCCTCAGTTGCGGGGTGCAGTCCACGAGCGGAGGTCGATATGGCCCGTCCACAGGTAGTGATCATCGGATCCGGATTCGGGGGGCTGTTCGCGGCCCAGGCGCTGGCGAAGGCCGAGGTCGACGTGACGCTGGTCTCGAAGACGGTCTCGCACCTGTTCCAGCCGCTGCTCTACCAGGTCGCGACCGGCATCCTCTCCACCGGCGAGATCGCCCCGGCCACCCGCGACATCCTGAGCAAGCAGGCGAACGCCACCGTA
>JAGQUI010000833.1 GCA_020438595.1 Propionibacteriaceae bacterium
CTCCCGCATCACCGATGCCGAGGTGCTGGAGCGGCGTTTCCCGCTGCGGCTGGAGCATTTTGGTCTGCGCCGAGGGAGCGGCGGCACGGGGCGCTTCGTCGGCGGCGATGGGGTGATTCGTCGGATCCGCTTCCTGGAAGGCGTCAGCCTGTCAGTGCTCGCCGGCCGCCGCATGACGGCGCCGCCAGGTCTGGCGGGCGGTGAGGCAGGCCAGCGTGGGGAAAGCCGGCTGCAGCTGCCGGGAGCGGATTCGCAAACCCTGGCCTATGCCGAGCAGCGCTCGGTGCCGGCGGACTCGGTCGTGGAGATCCGCACGCCGGGCGGTGGCGGCTACGGGGACGTTGGCTGACTCACCCGCTGCCTGATGGCGGCGATGACCTGATGCCTGCCGCTTGTGGACAGCGACTTCGCGGCGAACTGTCATGCGTGGGAGCGAGCTGGCTCGCGATCTTCTCTCGCGTGCCGCACCACAGCTGGCCCGCGCGGCAACGGGTCGCGAGCCAGCTCGCCCTATCGTTGGACGATCGACCGGCCCAGGGCCGGCTACCATGGGCGCCACTCTTCCAAAGGCGCTGACCATGCTGCAGCTGGAACTTCCCCAGGCCTGGATCGAACCGGGCGTGCCGCAGTCGCGAAGGCTGCTCATCGATGCGGGC
>JAGQUI010000834.1 GCA_020438595.1 Propionibacteriaceae bacterium
CGATCGGCAACGTGACCATCCGGCGGGGCGATCGGCTCGCGTTCGCGGCACCCGCTCCACGGGAGCTGCGACCCCTCGATCGGTCCGAGTTCCAGCGGGCATGCCACGTGCTGGGAATCACCCACGCCGACGTGGTGGATCACCACCTGCTCGACAACGGCCCGGTGTTCCAGGTGCTCCTGGTCCGCGACGCCGAGCTGGTTCACGGATGCCGGCCCCTGCTCGGCGAAATGGGCGACGGCCACTTCGCAATCGCGGCGCCCGTCGCCGGTGCGGAGTGGCACCTCGACCTGCGCATGTTCGCCCCGGGAGTCGGGGTCCCCGAGGATCCGGTCACCGGCAGCCTCAACGCCGTGCTCGCCCAGTGGCTCATCGGGGCGGGACACATGCCGCCGAGCTACCTCGCGCGTCAGGGGACCGCCCTCGGGCGGGACGGTCGCGTGCACATCGAGACGGTCGACGACCGGGTGTGGGTGGGCGGCGACACCGTGACGGCGATCGAGGGCGTCGTGCGGCTGTAGCTCCGCGGCCGCGCCGCGAGAGGCCGGAACCTTCCCGGCCGCGCGCCCCACGGAGGCCGACACACGCACTATGCTCCCCCGCCGTGGCACTCACCATCGGCATCGTCGGGCTCCCGAACGTCGGCAAGTCGA
>JAGQUI010000835.1 GCA_020438595.1 Propionibacteriaceae bacterium
GGGGTGGGGGCGCGCCCAGGAGACCTACGGCGAGGATCCCTACCACCTGGCCGAGCTGGGGGTGGCGCTCACCCAGGGCCTGCAGCGTCACAACGTGATGGCCTGCGTCAAGCACCTCGCCGCCAACTCGATCGAGCGCTCGCGCTTCTACGTGGACGTGCGCGCCAGCGAGCGAACGCTGCGCGAGGTGTACCTGCCTGCATTCCGAGCCGTGGTGCAGCGAGGCGGCGCGGCCTCGGTGATGAGCGCCTACAACAAGCTGCGAGGCGAGCACTGCGGGCACAGCCACTGGTTGCTCACCGAGGTGCTGCGCGACGACTGGGGCTTCGCCGGCTTCGTGAGCTGCGACTGGGTGCACGGGATCCGCGACGGCGAGGCGGCGCTGCGAGCCGGGATGGATCTGGAGATGCCCGCGCGTCGCTACTTCGGCCGACGGCTGCGCAAGGCGGTGGCGCGCGGCGAGGTGCCGCGGGAGCTGGTGGAGCGCTCGGTGCGAAGGGTGCTGCGGACCCGCCTGCGCTTTGCCGTGGCGCCCGACCCCGAGCCATACCCGCCCGAGCGGGTGGCCTGCGACGAGCACGTGGCGCTGGCCCGCGAGGCGGCCGAGGCCAGCGCGGTGCTGGTGCGCAACGACGGCACCCTGCCCCTGGGAC
>JAGQUI010000836.1 GCA_020438595.1 Propionibacteriaceae bacterium
TGTCGGGGATCGCCCTGGACCCGTCGTTCGAGACCAACGGCTACGTCTATCTCGACTACACCCGCAAGGCCACCGCCACCGTCGGCGCGCACAACGAGGTGATTCGGGTGACCGCCCAGGGCAACAAGGCGGTCGCGGGCAGCGAGAAGCGACTCTTCCGTCTCGACCGGCAGCGCTCGACCCACCACGTCGGCGGAGCCCTGGAGTTCGGCCCCGACGGCAAGCTCTACATCACCTCGGGCGACAGCCAGCACGGCGCCAGCGCGCCGCAGCTGACCAGCCTGCTCGGCAAGGTGCTCCGCATCAACCGCAAGGGGTCGATCCCGAAGTCCAACCCGTTCTACGACCGCGCGAGCGGGCGCAAGCGGGCGATCTGGGCGCGCGGGCTGCGCAACCCGTTCAAGCTGTCCAGCGACGGCACCCGGCTGTTCGTCAACGACGTGGGCGAGCAGGCCTGGGAGGAGATCGACCGGGTGCGCAAGGGCCGCCACTACGGCTGGCCGGCCAAGGAGGGTCCCGAGTCGGTGCCGGCGTACACCCCACCGGTGTTCGCCTACCAGCACGGCACCGGCAACAAGCGCGGGTGTGCCATCACCGGCGGGGTGTTCTACACCCCGCCCGCGGGCGCCGCCGGAGCATTCCCGTCGGGAAT
>JAGQUI010000837.1 GCA_020438595.1 Propionibacteriaceae bacterium
CGATGGCATTGTTCGACGAGTTCCGCGACATGATGGAGAGCCAGGGGCGGATCGAGCCCGACGAGGACCGGCTGGAGGACGGCATCGCATTCGCCGGTGTCGCGCAGTTCCCGGCGCGCGTCAAGTGCGCCATGCTCGGCTGGTCGGCACTGCGCGATGCGCTGATCCGGGCCGGCGTCGAGCTGCCCGCTTCGCGCGATGACAAGGAGTGACATGACCAATCCGTCTGATCTGGTGAGAGACGAGTTGCCCGGCGACCCGGTGCCCGCCACCTGGGCGACGGCCACCGCGGAGCAGAAGAAGCTCGTCATCCTCGAGGCGCTGAAAGAGGTCGTCGACCCCGAACTGATGGTGAACGTCGTTGACCTGGGGCTGATCTACGACGTGCTCATCGACGACGATCTCAATGTCACGCTTGAGATGACGCTGACCAGCCCGGCCTGCCCACTGACCGATCAGATCGAGTGGGAAGCCCAGGCGGTGCTCGGCCAACTCGCCCGCAGTGTCACCATCAACTGGGTGTGGATGCCGCCGTGGTCGATCGACCTGATCACCGACGACGGACGCGAGCAACTCCAGGCACTCGGCTTCATGATCTGAGCCCGGGTCGGGCACTCAGTAGCTCGACAGCGGGTATCTCTCGCGCACGAC
>JAGQUI010000838.1 GCA_020438595.1 Propionibacteriaceae bacterium
CGCAATGGATTAGATGAAGAGCAGTTGCGCGTCTTCGGCCATCTCGAGAAATTCCATGGCGCCAAGAATGCCGTCGACTTCGTCCACCAGGTCGTCCTCTTCGAGATGCATCATGTCGGCGGCCATGCGACAGGCGTAGATGCCGGCGCCGGCGTCGTGGATCATCTCCAGGAATTCGGGGACCGGCGGCATGTCCAACTTCTCGATCTCCTTCTTCATCATGTTGGTGGCCAGGTCGGTCATGCCCGGGAAACCGCCCACCATCTGCGGCATGTGCATGGCCGGGTTGCCCACCGGCACGACTTTGAGATGCTCGATCTTGGACTTGGTAATGATGTCCATGCCCCAGAAGGTGAAGAAGACGTCGACTTCAATCCCCATCATGCGGCCGGCATTGGCCAACACCAAGGCGGGGTATGCCATATCCAAGCTGCCCTTGGAGCAGATAATCGATAGCTTGCGGGTGCGTTCTTCGCTCATGGTGATCTCTCCTGTGAGAAACGTGATGCGTGATGCGTAAAACGTGAAGCGGGATGGGTGAGATTGGAGACTATGGAGATTAAGTGACGAACAGGAAATGCGAATCTCCCCGTCTCTTTATCACGTTTCACGCATCACGTTTCATTCCTAGATGCAGCCCTTCGGCTTG
>JAGQUI010000083.1 GCA_020438595.1 Propionibacteriaceae bacterium
CGGATGCGAGCAGGTTGCGGTTGCGGAAGAACAGCCACGACCAGGCGCCGTTGAGGGCCATGTTGCGCGCCAGCGCCCTGCGGAAATCCGCTGCCGCCTCCGGGTTCCCCTGCCGCTCGAACTCGTTCAGCACCGACGCCGCGTTCGCCGCGATCGTCGCGTACAGGGTGCTCCACGCCACCGGGAACGTCTCCCGCGGTGGTTGCCAGGCGGGCTTGTCGAGTTCGGTGTACCAGCGGTCGTCCGGGTCGGACGCGATCGAGCCCACTGCGGCGGCGCCACCGACCAGGCCGAGGGCCGTGACGGCGTTGCGCGTGTGGTGCACCGGGCGCGGCGGTGGCGGGAAGAGGTCGAATTCGGCGTTCATGGCGTTCTCCTTACCCCCAGCCTGCCACGCCTGACCCTGCTTTTCAGGCGCCGCGGCCCGCCCGTCCCGCGGGGTGGAGTCAGGAGACCGGCGTGACCGAGACCACCTCCGTGACCGTCCAGACCGTGACCATCGAGGACTGCGGCGGGTTGGCGGTGTTCTTGCGGGTCTCCAGCGAGACATCGACCTGGGCGACCACCCGGTAGAACTGGTCGCTGCTGCCCTCGTCCCGCATCTCCGGCGCGGCGGCGAAGACCAGGTCCATGCCCTCGACGCAGGGCTTGCCGGCCTGGTCCTCGGCGAAGTAGCTGCAGAACCCGCCCACCATCGGGACGGCGCGGGTCTCGAAGGCGACGGCGCCCTCGGCGGCCGGGTCGGGCGTGGGCGCGCACGCCGCCAGCAGGACGAGGGCAAACAGGGTCGCGACGATGCGGACGCGAGTCATGGAGCAATCATGCCGGTGACGGGGTCGGCGACACGCTCGACCGGCCGTGGACGGAGCTGGGGACGGTTCCGGACTCGGTCCACCCCGGGTCTCGACGAGCCAGGACCAGCCGGGGGCTACGCACCTGTGCTACCTGCGCCCCTGCAAGTTTGCATGACTGCAAAGTTGCGCTACCGTAAAACGTGCGCTGCTGCAGGAACAGCAGCGCTTCTCGTTTGTAGGAGGAGATGTGGCCACCGCCACTGTCGAGCGCACGGCTCCGATGGACACCACCCCCGGCCCGATCATGAGCCACCGCCAGATCATGTTCGTGATGTACGGGCTGATGGCCGGCATGTTCCTGAGCGCGCTGGACCAGACCATCGTCGGCACCGCGATCCGGACCATCGGCGACGACCTGAACGGGCTCGACCAGCAGGCGTGGGTGACCACCGCCTACCTGATCGCCGCCACCGTCACCACGCCGCTCTACGGCAAGCTGTCCGACCTGTTCGGCCGCCGCCCGCTGTTCATCATCAGCATCAGCATCTTCGTGGCCGGCTCGTTCCTGTCCAGCTTCGCCAACTCGATGCTCATGCTCGCCGCGTTCCGCGCGTTCCAGGGCCTCGGCGCCGGCGGCCTGATGTCGCTGCCGCTGGCCATCATCGGCGACATGCTCGCCCCGCGTGAGCGCGCCAGGTACCAGGGCTTCTTCCTGGCCACCTTCGGCATCGCGTCCGTGATCGGCCCGCTCGTCGGCGGCCTGTTCGCCGGCACCGACACCATCCTCGGCATCGCCGGCTGGCGCTGGGTGTTCCTGGTCAACGTGCCGGTCGGCATCGTCGCGTTGATGGTCGTGATCGCCTTCCTGCACCTGCCGCACATCCCGCACGAGAAGCCGCGGATCGACTGGTGGGGCGCCGGCCTGGTCGTCGGCACCCTCGCGCCGATGCTGCTGGTGGCCGAACAGGGACGCGAGTGGGGCTGGACGTCCCCGGCAGCCCTCGCCTGCTACGCGGTCGGCGCGGTCGGCCTGCTCGCCTTCATCCTCGTCGAGCGCGCGATGGGTCCGGCCGCGATCATCCCGCTGCGCCTGTTCAGCGCCAGGGGCTTCTCCCCGGCGATCGTGCTGAGCATCCTGATCGGCTTCGGCATGTTCGGCGCCATGCTCACCCTGCCCCTGTACCTGCAGATCGTGCTCGGCTACAGCCCCACCCAGTCGGGCTTCGCCACCCTGCCGATGATGTTCGGCGTCATGCTGGCCTCGGTCGGCACCGGCCAGCTCGTGGCCCGCACCGGCAGGTACGGCGTCTTCCCGGTCTCGGGCACCGCCACCACCGCCATCGGCTTCCTGATCCTCGCGTTCATGACCCTGGACAAGCCGTACTGGTACCTGGCGATCGCCATGTTCATCATCGGCGCCGGTCTGGGCCAGCTGATGCAGACCCTGACCATGGCCGTGCAGGCCGCGGCCGAGGCGAAGGACATCGGCGTGGCCACCAGCTCGGCCACCTTCTTCCGCCAGATCGGCGGCACGCTCGGCACCGCGATCATGCTGTCGCTGCTGTTCACCATCCTGCCGACCAACATCTCGAACGCGATGACGGACGAGCGGACGACCTGGGCCGCCCTCGACGCCGCCCTCAACCCGAAGGTCGCGAACGACCCGGCGAACGCGGCGATCATGGCCAGGATGTGGACGCCGATCACCGACAAGATCAAGGACGAGGTCGACGTGAACCTCGCCGACGCCACCAAGGAGGTGAAGAAGCAGGTCCGCACCGCCGTGCGGGCCAAGGTGACCGCGGCCGTCGCGAAGAAGGCGGCCCAGGGCACCGGCAAGATCGGGGACGGCATCTCCGCGCTCAGCTCCGGCCTGGCGAAGCTCAGCACCGGCACCGGCGCGTTCGTCGACGGCGTCGGCCAGATCGGGACGGGTGCGCAGAGGCTCGCCACCGGCCTGAACAAGGTCAGCAAGGCCGAGCAGGGTGCCGCGAAGGAGGCCAGGCAGGCCACCAGCGACTTCAACAGCCTGCAGTCGGCGCTCACGAAGATGTCCGGCGACCAGTCCGACTGCGCGGACGGCGACAGCGCCGCCTGCGACAAGCTCGCCGACGACCAGGCCGCGATGGCCTCTGCCATGAAGGCGCTCGGCACCAGCGTGTACACCACCAGCGGCTACCTGAACGGCGGCGGTGGCCAGCCGGGCCTGGCGTCCGGGCTGAAACAGCTCGCGTCCGGCACCCAGCAGCTCGCGACCGGCCTCAAGACCGCGGCCGGCAAGGGCAGCGCGATCCCGTCCGGCGCCGCCGCGGCCGCCGACGGCAGCCAGAAGCTCGCCGGTGGCGCCAAGAAGCTGTCGAAGGTCGAGAAGATCATCAACAAGGCCGTGCGGAAGGCCCTGCCGGAGGCCTACGACAAGGCCCTGCAGTCGGTGGCGCTGGAGCGCGGCCTCAGCGTGCAGGACGGCCAGTTGGTCGTCGACTGGTCCGACCCGGTGCAGCGCTGGGCGATGGTGGACGAGCTCGCGCCGACCATGGTGCAGACGATCAGGAACGGCGACGCCGCGTCCAGCGACGTGAACACCGACTCCAGCACCTCCGACACGTCCTTCCTCACCGGGGCCGACCCGCGGCTGACAAAGCCGTTCATGGTGGGCTTCAATGATTCGGTGGTGACCATCTACTGGGTCGGGTTCGGCGTGATGCTGGTGGCGTTCGTGATCGCCTGCTTCTACCGGGTGCCGCCGCTGCGCACGCGCTCGGCGCTGGAGGAGAAGTCGGAGATGCTGGAGGCGATCGGATGACCGCCGACACGGCCGCCGACGTCGGCACCGGGCTGCGGGAGCGCAAGAAGACGGCCACCCGCAACGCGATCCACTCCACCGCGCTGCGCCTGGTCGCCGAGCGGGGGCCGAACGAGGTGACCGTGGAGGAGATCTGCGCCGAGGTGGGGGTCTCGCCGCGGACGTTCTTCAACTACTACCCGAGCAAGATCGCGGCCGCGTTCGACCTGCTCGTCGCCGACATCGGCGACGCGGACCGGGACTGGTTCCTCGCCGCCTCGGGCCCGCTGATCGGGGACGCCTGCGAGCTGGTCGCCCGCAGTGTGCAGTTGCCGACCGACTACCCGCAGGTGAAGGCGCTGCTGCGCCAGCAGCCCGGCCTGGGAATGGAGTTCTGGACCCAGACCATCACCCGGCTGAAGCCGCTGTACGTCCTGATCGAACAGCGCGACGGCGACCCGCAGCGGGCCAGGGTCGCGTTCGGGATCATCCTCGGCGCGCTCAGTTCGGCCATGGCGAACCCGGAGGGGGCCACGGACGGCGCGATCGGCGACCGGCTGCGCGCCGCCATCCGGACGATGCGCGACCTGATCGCGGACGCCGGGCCCGTGCTCGGCTGAGGGCGCCGTGCCGCCGACGCTGGTCCACCTCAACGGCCCGCCCGCGGTCGGCAAGTCGACCCTGTCCGCGCTGTGGGCCGAACGGCACCCTGGCACGCTCAACCTCGACATCGACCACCTGCACCCGCTGGTCGGCGGCTGGCGGGACGGGGACGGCAGCACCCACGACGTGCTGCGGCCGGTGGCCCTGGCCATGGCGGCGGCCCACCTGGCCGGCGGCCGGGACGTCGTGCTCCCGCAGCTCCTGACCACCACCGGCGAGATCGAGGCGTTCGAGCGGGTCGCCCGCGACGCCGGCGCGTCCTTCCGCGAGGTCGTGCTGCTGCCCGACCGGCCGGAGGCGCTGGACCGGTTCGAGCGCCGTCCCGACGCGTCGGAGTGGGACGAGTACAACCGCGTGCTCGTCGCCCGGCTCGGTGGCCCGGAGTTCCTCGCCGCCCTGTACGACCGGCTGCGGGAGCTGCTCCGGACGCGGCCGGCCGCGGTGGTCGTGCCCAGCGAACCGGGCGCGGTCGAGGCCACCTACGCCGCGATCGAGCGGGCACTCGCCACCGACCGCTGAGGGTCGCGGACGCCGGCTGGGGCGGGCTCCCGTCCGGCTCCCACAAGCGCAGCCCTTCGGGCACTGGATGGACGTGCGGGGGCGGGCGTGCGAGCCTGTGGGTAAGCGGATCCCGCCGAGGAGGGACGATGGCCTTCGAGCTCACCGTGCAGGTGAACCCAGCCTCGCTCAAGCTCCGCCCGGGCAGCAGCGCGAGCTTCAGCGTGGGCATTCACAACACCGGTTCGATCGTCGAGCACTACGTGGTGGACCTCCTCGGGCTGCCCGCCGAGGGCATGGCCCGCGCGCCCGCCGAGCCCACCAAGCTGCGTCCCCGCGAGTCGGGCGAGGTCGGGGTCACGGTCGCGCTGCCCGAGAACTCGGCGGTGCGGGCCGGCACGTACCGGATCGGGGTGCGGGTGCGTTCGACCGTCCGGGCCGAGGTGTCGCGGATCGCCGAGCTCGCCGTCGAGGTCGAACCGGTCACCGGTGTCGAGGTGAGCGTCTACCCCGAGGTGATCGAGGGCGCCGGACACGGCGTGTTCACGATCACGGCCCGCAACACCGGCAACAGCCACTGCCAGCTCAGCCTCGACGTCCGCGACGAACGCGGCAAGGCCAGGATCGAGGTGACGCCCCCGGTGCTCGCGGTGCCGCCGCTGAGCCAGGGCAGCGCCCAGGCCAGCGTCCGGCTGCCCCGACGGCTGCTCGGCTCCGCCCAGCAGGTGCAGGTGAAGGTGTCGGCGACCGACAGCCGCACCCCCGACCGCCGGATCCCGGCCGGGGCGCGGATGGTCGTCACCCCCCGGATCCCGCCCGGCGTCGCCCGGGCGCTCGGGGTGGTCCTCGTCGTCGGCGTGACCGCCGCCTCGATCCTCGTCGGCGGCATGCTCGCCAAGCCCGAAGTGGTGCCGACCGTCGCGCCGCCGATCCCCACGGCCGTCGAGACCAGCGCGCAGGGCCAGCAGCCGCCCGCCGCGGCCCAGATCCGCGTCGAGCCGGCGGCCCCGGTCGGCGGCGCGAAGGTCACCTTCACCGCCAAGGTGGACGACACCGTCGAGGAGTACAACTGGGAGATCGTGAACACCGACGGCCTCACCGTGAGCAACTCGACCCAGCCGTCGTTCTCCCCGACCCTGGACGCCGGCTCGTACGTCGTCAAGCTCACCGTGTCGAGCGCGGGCGGCAAGGCGATCACCCAGCAGCCGCTGACCGTCGAGCCGAAGCCGCCGCCGGTCCAGATCCAGACCGACAGCATCACGCTCAAGCCGCAGAAGCGGGCCAACCGCCCGGTGCCCTGCCCGGAGGGCACCATCGCCGTCGCCGGCGGGTTCGTCGACGAGGACAACACGACCGGGGCCTACCTGCGCTCGATCCGGCAGAACGCCGATCCGGCGAAGTGGACGATCAGCGCCCGTTCGCCCACCACGTTGCACGCCCGCTACATCGCCGTGTGCGCCACCGCGCCGGCCGGGGGCGGCCTGTTCGTCACCAAGGAGGACGCGCCGACGCAGGGCCGGCGCATGCTCACCGCGTCCTGCCCCGCGGGCCAGGTCCCCTACGGCGGCGGCGCCACCACGGGCCTGGTCAACGAGTCCGACGACGGGTGGGTGCAGGAGTCACTGCCGTCGAAGGTCGGCGGCGGCAACTGGAACTCCTGGACGGCCGTGATCAGCACGCAGGTGCCGACGGTTGCGATCGCCTCGGTGTACTGCGCGCCGCCACCGACCGGCTACCAGGTGGTCGACACGCCCGTCCCCGTGGCCGCGGGCACCGACGTGGTCGAACTCGCCGCGACCTGCCCTGCCGGCACCCTGTCGCTCGGCGGCGGCGCCGGCCTGGCGAACTCGCTGGCAGGCTCCACGCCGCCGGTCACGCAGCTCGACACGCCGAGCGTCGCCAACCTGCTGGTCACCGCCCCGAACACCGACATGGCCGGCCAGATCGACCAGGGCTGGCGGGCGCGGGTGGCGTACTCCAGCTGGGTCGCCACCGCCGTGCACGTCGTCGCGATCTGCGCCGCGCTGGAGTGACCGGGGCGTTCCCGCCCGTTCCCGGCAGCACCGGAGCGCGGCCTAGGGCTCCCGGCCGAAGAACTGGATCTCCGACAGGGCGAGGTCGTTGTACTTCGTGGTGTCGTCGCGGTACACCGACTGCACCCGGAACTCGACGAACGAGGTCGGCCCCGAGTCGAGGGCGATCTCCTGGGACCCCATCCGGTCGGCCAGGTCGACGACCTTGTCGCCGTCCTCGGTGATGATCCGCACCCGGCCGAGCCTGCCGTTCGCGAAGAAGCGGGCCTCGTCGCGCTGGTAGCCGTTGTACAGCTCGATCCTCGCCACCCGGATCGGCGAGCTGAACGTCCAGCGCAGGGTGACCTTCGCCTCCGGCCCGATCGCATCCCCGTCGCTGTTCCACGCGGTCGTCGGGTCCCCGTCGAGGGTCTTGCGGGGCGAGTACTTGTTGTCCGGGCGCTTCAGCGTGCTGGACGCCTTGATCTTGATGTCGTCCGCGGCGACCGGGGTGGCGGGGGCCTGCGGTGACTCGCTCGGGCTCGCGCTGGGGGAAGGGGACGGCTCGACCCGCGGCTGCAGGATCCAGTACGTGCCGCCGACACCGAGGGCGATCGCCAGCACCAGCGCCACCGGGAACCACAGCCACGACCAGACCGACTTCTTCCGCGGTGGCGGCGGCTCCGGCGCCTCCGGCGGGGGCGCCGGTGCGGGCGGGGTGACCGTTCCGGTGAGGTCGATGCCGCAGCGTTCGCACCAGACCCGGTCGGGCTGGTTCGCGAGCCCGCACTGCGGGCAGGTGACCAGCTGCTGGCCGGGCGGCGGGGCGGCGGCCGCGGCACCCTCGGGCAGCACTGCGGGCGGCGGGGCGATCATGGTGTGGTCGGCGGGCTGCTCCGGTGTCGGGCGCTGCAGGTCCCTGGCCTCGTCCTCCAGGTGCGGGTGCTGCTCGATCAGCAGCAGCGGGTACCGGCAGCGGGGGCACAGCGCGGGACGCGGCGCGGGGATCGGCAGGGCGCACTGCGGGCATACCGCCGGTGTCTCACTGGTCATCGCCGGTCTCCACCACGAGTTGCAGGGTAGCCCCCACCGGGAGTTCGCGGGACGCGATGGCGGTCAGCCGGTCCACCCCGAGCGGTCCGGCGGTGGCCAGCCGCGCCATCACCGTGGAGTGGGCCGACGGCAGGTCGTCGCCGGGGCCCACGACGCCGCCGGGATCCAGGACCGTGACCTCGCCGCCGCTGAGCACCCGCAGCAGCGCCGCCAGCGAGTCGCGGGTGCCGCGGGTGCGGACGATCCGGCCGACCTCGCCGAGCAGCCTGCGCAGGACGTCGGCGTCGGTGCGGGCGTCCAGGGTGAACCCGAACCAGGCGGCGACGTACTCCAGCATCGGGTCGGTCGCGGTGGCCGGGTCGAGTTGGGCGTCGAGGGACGCGATCTGGAACCGCAGCGAGTCGGCGATGTCCTCCCCGGCCGTGGCGAACGCCGCCAGCAGCTGCTGGCGTTGCATCGCCTCCGGCAGTTGGCCGACCAGCCATCCAGGCATGACTCTCCGTCCTATTCGTTCACGATGACCTGGTGCCCCACCGAGAGCAGCAGGGCGTCCTCGGGCAGGGTGAGTCGCTGCAGCTCCTGGCCGTCCACCTCGCCGGAGCGCGGGTTGACCATGAAGAAGTAGACGCGCCCGACGCCGGCGACGCCGGGCAGGCCGCGCAGCAGCGCGTGCACATCACCGTCGCTGAGGGTCTGGCCGAACGGCCACCCCGTGCCCTGGGTGCTGCCGCGCAGCGGGTCCAGGAACTCGTACAGCGCCTCGGACGCCGCGTCGCGCACGGCCTCGGCCCGCATCCCGAGCACCGGGCGCACCTCGGCGACCACCATCACGCCCTGGTAGCGCGGCTCGGCGATCTGCACCCGGCAGGTGAGCAGCCGGCGCGCATCCAGGTGGGTGGTGAGGCTGTCCACCAGGGTGGCCGGCAGCATCAGGTGGTCCAGCGTCAGCGAGCGGGCGGGCCCCTGCACCTTCGGTACGACCAGCAGCCGGACCGCGGACGGGTCGTCGGGCGAGGGCAGGCAGCGGGCCCGTCCCACGGCGGTGGCCGCCTCGTGCGCCAGCCGTTCGAAGTCCTCCGCGGTCACCGCGCGGTCGCCGCTGCGCAGGCTCAGCGGCCCCCGCACCTTCAGGTTCTCGATCGTCTCGGTGTCCACGCCCGCCGTCGCGGCGCGCGGGTTCGTCACCGAGTCCAGGAACGGGATCGAGGTGCGCAGCACCGTGAGCGTCCCCGCCTCCACGTTCCCGCGCCGGCCGCCGCCGTGCCGGTAGCCGCTGACCCGGACCCGGGCGTCCGCCGGGGGGATCGCGCCGTACTGCCGCACCCGGCCGTTCGGCAGCCGCAGCTGCGGCCCGAACCGGATCTCCCCGCTGGCGTCGTCCCAGGTGAAGACGGGGTCGTCGGCCCCGGCCTCGCCGAAGTGGGCCACCTCGCGCCAGGTCTCGTCGGTGGCGGCGCCGTCGCGGTTCTGCGGCGGCACCTGCACGACCACGTGCTCGCCGGGCAGGCGCGGCAGCACGGGGAACCGGCCCACCCGGAACGCCTGGCCGGGCTCGCCGGTGCTCGTGCCGAGGTACTCCGCCGGCGCGGTCTCGGCGTGGATCGCGGGGGCGGTGC
>JAGQUI010000839.1 GCA_020438595.1 Propionibacteriaceae bacterium
CGCCCACGTGCTCGGCGCGATCGCCGTGCGCGACCAATTGCGGCCCGAAGCCGCCCAGGTCGTCGCCCGCTTGCGGGCCGACGGCTATCACGTCGCCATGCTCACCGGCGACAACCGCGCCACCGCCCTGACGCTGGCCGCCGACGCCGGTATCAGCGACGTCCATGCCGAACTGCGCCCCGAAGACAAGGCCCGGCTCGTCGAAGAGCTTCGTACCCAACGCAATACCGCCATGGTCGGTGACGGGGTCAACGACGCACCGGCCTTGGCCACCGCCGACCTGGGGATCGCGATGGGCGCGATGGGGGCCGACGTGGCGATCGAAACCGCCGACGTGGCACTGATGGGCGAAGACCTGCGCCACCTACCGCAAGCCTTCGCCCATGCCCGCCGCGCACGGCGCATCATGGTCCAAAACGTCGGCCTCTCACTAGGACTGATCACCGCGCTGATCCCCTTGGCGCTGTTCGGCATTCTCGGACTGGCCGCAGTCGTGCTCGTGCACGAACTCGCCGAGGTCTTCGTCATCGCCAACGGCGTACGCGCAGGCCGCGCCACCACACTTGCCCCCGAGGCAGACCCGCCACCGGCCGTGCCCATCGCAGTGCCGTCCCACACCGCGGCCTGACCCACCCCGTCCGCAGTCCA
>JAGQUI010000840.1 GCA_020438595.1 Propionibacteriaceae bacterium
CGACGAGGCGCTGGATCGTGCGCTCCGCGAGGCCGCGCAGCTCCCGCGCTGATCGGGAAGGCCCTCCAGGGGCCCGGTTGGCGCGCTCAGCTCGGGCGTTCGAACGCCAGACGTGCGCCGAGTCCGGCGAATCCGGTGGCGAGTACCCGCTGGAATCGGCGCACGAGCGCCGGGCGGGCCAGCACACGTTCCCGAAGGGTGGCCGCTGCCACCCCGTAGAACACGAAGACGACGAACGTCATCAGCATGAAAACCGCGCTCAGCCCGACCATCCGCACCGTCGTGCCATTCGAGTCAGCGGGGACGAACTGCGGCAGGAACGCGAAGAAGAACAGGGTCAGCTTCGGATTCAGCAGATTGAGGGTGACACCGGAGACCACGATTCTGGACGCACCGCTCGGTGCGCGTCCGGTGTCGAGCGACAGCACCCCGCGGCTGCGCCAGGTGCTCCAGGCCATGAACAACAGGTACGCCACGCCCAGGTACTTGGCGATCGCGAAGGCGACCCCGCTCGCGTGCAGCACCGCCGCCAGCCCGGTGATGGCGGCGACCATGTGCGGCACCACGCCGAGGGTGCACCCGAACGCCGCCACGATGGCGGCGCGCGCACCCCGCGCCAGCCCGGTGCCGAGGGTGAAGATCGCACCC
>JAGQUI010000841.1 GCA_020438595.1 Propionibacteriaceae bacterium
AACACGACGGTGTACTCGAGGCCGGTGCTGAACGCCGCCCCGGGGTTGCGGATGAGGTAGAGCTGCAGCGCCTCGCCCAGCAGCGGCACCGGCTCCCGGTCCGTGAGGTGGTGCACCGCCCAGATCTTGCTCAGCACGTCGGCGGCGTACGCCGACAGCGCGACGGCCGCGAACAGCAGAAGCCGGCGACGGGGGGCCGGGCGGTCCGGTGGGCCGGCTGCCTCCTCCGAGGTCAGCGACGTTCCTCGCGCTGCTTGCATGACATGCACAGTGTGGCACGCGGGAATGCCATCACCCGCATCTTGCCGATCGGCTGGCCGCACGACTCGCAGACGCCGTAGCTGCCGTCGTCGATGCGCTCCAGCGCCCGGTCGATCTGGGCCAGCATCTCGCGCTCGTTGTTGAGCACGGTGAGCTCCTGGTCCCGCTCGAAGCTGGTCGCACCCATGTCGGCCTGGTCGTGCCCGGCACCGTCGCCGGCGTCGCGCATCAGGCCGGCCAGCTCGGCCTCCTGGTCGTGCAGCAGGCGCAGGATCCGCTCCCGGTGCTCGTGGAGATCGGCGAGCACCTCGTTGAGCTCGGCCTTGGTCCAGGCCGACTCGTCGTGCTTGACCGCGAGGCTGGAGTGCCGGGCCCTGGTGGCC
>JAGQUI010000842.1 GCA_020438595.1 Propionibacteriaceae bacterium
TCGGATCCGGCCGGTCGTCCCTGGCGCGGGTGATCTGCGGAGTCGATCGGGTGACGTCGGGAGAGATCGAAGTGGGCGGGCGTCGGGTCCGGCTCGACTCCCCCAGGGACGCCATCGACGCGCGGATGGCGTTGATCCCGGAGGACCGCCTCCGGCAAGGGGTCATTGCCGCCCACTCGGTGCTTGCGAACGTCACCATGTCGATTCTCGACCGCTTGCGCACGGGCTGGTTGGTGTCGACGCCCAAAGCGCGGGCCGTGACCGATGAGCAGATCGCCGCGCTCAGGATCAAGACATCATCGCGGGACGCCGCAGTGCGCACGCTCTCCGGCGGCAACCAGCAGAAGGTCGTCCTGGGGAAGTGGCTTGCGACAACGCCGGACATTCTCGTCCTCGACGAGCCGACCGCCGGCATCGACATCGGTTCCAAGGCCGAGATCATCCAGCTCGTCCGAGAGTTTGCGAGCGCCGGCAGGGCGATCGTGATGATCTCGTCGGAGCTGTCTGAGCTCCTCACCGCATGCGACCGGATTCTCGTCATGGCGGGCGGCCGCATCATGGATGACATTCCGCGCGCCGATCTCGATGATCCCGAAGCGGCCGGGAGTGACGCGGTGATGCAGCTCCAGGCGGCGGAGCGCCG
>JAGQUI010000843.1 GCA_020438595.1 Propionibacteriaceae bacterium
CGCCACCGGGGTGTTGATGTTGACCGTGACCCCGCCCATGGCGTCGACGATCTCCTTGAAGCCGGCCAGGTTGACCAGGACGTAGTAGTCGACGCGGGTGCCGAGGGTTGCCCGGACGGCCTGCTTGATCGCGTCGGCGCCCTCGTTGTTGGACTCGCCGAGGATGCCGGGGTGCAGCAGCGGCACCTCGCGATAGACGGCGTTGAGCAGCCAGTTGCCGACGTCGCCGGACCCGCCGAAGCCGTCGGGATAGAGCGCGTGCAGGGGGCTGGCCTCGGGGAAGCGCGCGTGCTGGAGGTTGCGGGGCAGGCTGAACATCACCGCCTGGCCCGAGTGGGTGTCGACGCTGAGCAGGATCACCGTGTCGGTGCGCACCCCGGTGCGCCCCTCGCCGCCGTCGCCGCCGAGCACGAGGATGCCGAGGCGGTCCCGGCCGCCCCAGGGGTCCTCCCTGGACACGTCCCGCGGTGCGGTGGCGGTCTGCTCGGTGCCGCCGAACACGGTGCTGACCAGGTCGGCCTGGGCGGTGGCGGAGCGGGTGCCCTGCACGATCGGGACCGCGGTGGCCAGCACGACCGCGATCACGCAGGCGAGGCCGACCGCCCTGGCCGGCGTACGCCGGACCGGACGGACCATCAGAT
>JAGQUI010000844.1 GCA_020438595.1 Propionibacteriaceae bacterium
AGCAGGCGACGCACGTCGGCCAGGTGGTGGTGCGGGACGTGGCCGTGCTCGTGCGCGTGGACGTGATGGCGGTCTTCGTGCGGTTCGTCGCCGTGATCGTGCGTGTGCTCGTGGCCGTGCGCGTGATCGTGGTCGTGCGTGTGTTCCTTGTCGTGCGCATGGGCCGCTGCGCCCACGCGTCGCCCGTCCAGGAGCACGTCCACCTGCACGGCCGACAGCCCGTTCTTGTCCACGCGCTCGGCGCGCACGGAGAGGCCGTCCACGCCCAGGCGTGTCGCCACGTCCTCCAACACCGCGACCGGCAGCCCAAGATCCACGAGGGCGCCGAGCAGCATGTCGCCGGCAATGCCCGACGGCGCCTCGACGTACGCGACGCGCTGGCCCATGGGCGTCAGACGCTGTCGCTACCGGCGCCCGAGCGCGCGCCCAACATCTCGTACACGGCCTCGGCGTTGTACGAGGAGCGCACGAACGGACCGCACGCGGCGGCCTTGAAGCCCATGGCCAAGGCGCGATCCCGCCAACCGTCGAACTCCTCCGGCGGGATGAAGCGCTCGACGGGCAGCTGGGCCAACGTCGGACGCAGGTACTGACCGAGCGTCAGGATGTCCACGCCGTGGGCGCGCAGGTCGGCAAGGACC
>JAGQUI010000845.1 GCA_020438595.1 Propionibacteriaceae bacterium
GCTCCTGCACCAGCACCTGGCGGCGGGTGAGCGCCAGCGCGGCGATCATGAAGGCCAGCGAGGTGAGCAGCACCAGCCCCTCGGGCACCATGCCGACGAGGGCGGCCACCGTTCCGGTCACCGCGTCGCGCCAGCCGTCCTCGGCGGTGCGGAACTGCGACCAGGCCAGCAGCGGGGTCACGCCGACGATGATCCAGGTGATCCAGCGCAGCAGCGTGTCCACGGAGCGGAGGATCTCGCTCTCGGTCCGGGTGAAGGCCTTGACCTCCTCCGCGAGGCGGTGGGCGTAGGCGTCGCGGCCCACCGCGGTGGCCACCATGTGGCCCCGTCCGGCGACCACGATCGTCCCCGACAGCACCTCGTCGCCGGCGTGCTTGGCCACGGCGTCGGACTCGCCGGTGAGCGCCGACTCGTTGATCTCCAAGCCGGACGCGTCGAGGACCTCGCCGTCGGCGGCCACCTGGTCGCCGGTGCGCAGGACGACCACATCGTCGAGCACCACCTCCGCCAACGGGACCTCCACGGGCTCGCCGTCGCGGATGACCTCGGTGGTGGGCGCGTGAAGGACCGCCAGGCGATCGAGCGTGCGCTTGGCCCGGACCTCCTGGGCGATGCCGATGATCGAGTTGATCACCAGCACG
>JAGQUI010000846.1 GCA_020438595.1 Propionibacteriaceae bacterium
GAGAACATCTACCTGGGGCGCGAGCCGGTCGGCCGCCTTGGACTGATCGACAAGAAGAAGATGGTGGCCGACACGCGGGCGTTGCTGGAACGGCTCGAAATCAATATCAACCCGAATGCGGTCATGCGCACCCTGAGCGTAGCCAACACGCAGATGGTCGAGATTGCCAAGGCGATCTCGTACGACTCGAGCCTGATTATCATGGACGAGCCCACCTCGGCGATTACCGAGCGCGAGGTCGCCCAACTCTTTCGCATGATCCGCACGCTCCGCGAGCAGGGCGTGGGCATCATCTACATCACACACAAGATGGACGAGGTCTTCCAGATTGCCGACGAGATCACCGTCTTGCGTGACGGCCAGTACATTGCCACCGTGCCCGCCGCGCAGACTGATCGCAACAGCCTGATCGCGATGATGGTCGGCCGCGAACTCACGAACCTCTTCCCCAAGGAGGATGCGCCCATTGGCGAGGTCGTGCTCTCGGTGCGCAATCTCACACGCAATGGCATCGTCCACGACGTGAGCTTTGACTTGCGGCGTGGCGAGATTCTGGGCCTCTCCGGCCTCATGGGTGCAGGGCGCACCGAGGTGATCGAAGGGATTTTCGGCATCAAGCCTATCGATGCCGGCACGATCAC
>JAGQUI010000847.1 GCA_020438595.1 Propionibacteriaceae bacterium
AGTAGGCGTCGCTGGTGAACAGGTGGTTGAACTGGGGCAGGCGGTGGCGCATCGCGACCTGGGGCGGCGCGCCGATCTTCTCCATGGTCTCGCGCTCGAACGCGTCGGGGTCGATCTTGCCGTCGGGCAGCGTGTGCAGCGCCATGTCGACGATCGCCGCCGACAGGTACTCGACGGTGGCGTAGCCCTCGTTGAACTTCTTGGCCTTCTCGACCTTGTCGATCAGCTTCTGCGGCATCGTCTTGCCGGTGTCGACGTGCTTGCAGAAGCGGTCGAGGATGGGCCGGGTCAGCACCCACATCTCGTGGACCTGGGACGGGTACTCGACGAAGTCGCGCGGCGTGCTGCGCAGGCCCGGATAGGTGACCTCCGACAGCAGGCCGTGCAGGGCGTGGCCGAACTCGTGGAACAGGGTCTGGGCGTCGTCGAGCGAGATCAAGACCGGCGCGCCGGCGGCGCCGCGCACGAAGTTGTTGTTGTTCGACGCGATCACGGTCTGCACCGTGCCGGTGTAGGTCTCGTGGCCCTGGTAGGTCGACGCCCACGCGCCCGAGCGCTTGCCGGCGCGCGCGAAGTAGTCGCCGTAGAACAGGCCGACGAACGCGCCCGTCGCCTTGTCCTCGACCTTCCAGACCCGCAC
>JAGQUI010000848.1 GCA_020438595.1 Propionibacteriaceae bacterium
CGTGGTCGATCCGGCCCGGGCGGGCCGTGAGCGCCGGCTCGAGCACCTCGAAGCGGTTCGTCGTCAGGACGAAGAGGACATCGTCGGTGGGAGCGAGGCCGTCCATCTCGTTGAGGAGCTGGAACAGCAGCGGGTTCGCCGAGTCGTCGTCGTACATCCCCCTGGCGGTCGCGATGAGGTCCACGTCCTCGATGACCAGCATCGACGGACTCAGGCCGCGCACCATGGCGGCCGCCTGCCCGAGCGCCCCGACGCTCGGCCCCTGGAGCACGACGACCGTCCGATCGGGCATCGCCGCCATGAGGTGCCCGACCGTGTGCGTCTTGCCGGTGCCGGGCGGTCCGTACAGCAGCACGCCCCGGCGCAGATGCTGCCCCGCGGCCCGGAGCTCGTCGGCCCACCGGCCGGCGTCGACCGTCTGGCTCAGGATCGACGCGAGGTCCGCCGGCGGCAGGATCAGATCGTCGACGGCGGTGGTGGGGCGCTGCATGAACCGCGTACCGAACCCGCCGTACTCGTCGAAACTGAACGACAGCACCTTGCCGCGGTACACGTTGAGGTCGCGCATGCGATCCACCAGGTGCGTGAGCACGTCCTGGGCGAGGTCCAGCGTTGCGGCGAAGACCTCCAGGCGCATCC
>JAGQUI010000084.1 GCA_020438595.1 Propionibacteriaceae bacterium
CAGCAGAGCGTGAGCGCCTGCGCGGTCTTCGGCAGCGGCGTGAACGCCATGATCGGCACCTCCGAGCGCAGCCGGGCCAGCCGGTGCGGGGTGTCGCCCGAGATCGTGAACGCGGCCAGGTACTTCGCCCCGACCCGCTCGGCCACCTCGACCGCGGCCTTGGAGATCACGCCCGAGGTCGTGTGCGGGTTCCAGTTCAGCGGACGGATCTTGTCCAGGCCCTCGGCCTCGGTCCGGGTGATGATCCGGGCCATCACGTTCACCGCGTCGATGGCGTACTCCCCCACCGCCGTCTCGCCGGACAGCATCACCGCGTCCGCGCCGTCGAGGATGGCGTTCGCGACGTCGGAGGCCTCGGCCCGGGTGGGCCGGTGGGCGGTGATCATCGACTCCAGCATCTGGGTCGCCACGATCACCGGCTTCGCCCAGGCCCGGGCCGCGTCGATGATCCGCTTCTGGACGCCGGGCACCTCCTCCAGCGGCAGTTCGACGCCGAGGTCGCCGCGGGCCACCATGAAGGCGTCGAAGGAGTCGATCACCTCGTACAGGTTCTCGATCGCCTGCGGCTTCTCCAGCTTCGCGATCACCGGGACGTGGCGGTCCTCCTCGTCCATCACCTTCCGGACGGGCTCGATGTCGGAGGCGTTGCGGACGAAGGAGAGGGCGACCATGTCCACGCCGTGGCGCAGCGCCCAGCGCAGGTCGCGCTCGTCCTTGTCGCTGAGCGCTGGCACGCTCACCGGCACACCGGGCAGGTTGATCCCCTTGTGGTCGGAGACCCGGCCGCCGACGACCACCTCGGTGACCACGTCGGTGTCGGTGACCTCGACCGCCCGCAGTTCGATGGCGCCGTCGTTGATCAGGATCTGGTCACCGGGGTTCACGTCGGCGGTCAGCGTCTTCAGGGTCGTGGACGCGCGCTGCGCGTCCCCGGGAACGTCGTCGGTCGTGATCACGAACCGGTCGCCGGCGGAGATGAACGCCTCGCCGTCGGTGAACTCGCCCAACCGGATCTTGGGGCCCTGCAGGTCGGCCAGGATGCCGACGGGACGACCGGCGACGCGCGCCGCATCCCGGATCCACTCGACGCGCTTGGCGTGGATCAGGTGGTCGCCGTGGCTCATGTTCAGGCGCGCGACGTTCATGCCGGCGTTGACGAGGTTGACGATGGCCTCCGCGGAGTCAGTCGCGGGGCCGATGGTGCACACAATTTTCGCTCTACGCACGAACAGCACCCTAGCCGAACCAGCTGGGCGCTCCTGCGCAGGACTCAGCCGCGGACGAGCTCCAGCGCTGCCCTGAGGTCGTCAGGGTACCCCGACCGGAACGTCACCGGCTCCCCTGTCCGCGGATGGACGAACCCGAGTTCGACCGCGTGCAGCCACTGCCGGGCCAGGCCCAGCCGGGCCGCCAGCACCGGGTCGCCGCCGTAGGTCGGGTCGCCCACGCACGGGTGCCGGATCGCCTGCATGTGCACCCGGATCTGGTGGGTGCGGCCGGTCTCCAGGTGCACCTCCAGCAGGGTCACTGCCGGGAACGCCTCCAGCATCCGGTAGTGGGTGACGCTGTGCCTGCCCCCCGCGATCACGGCCATCCGGTAGTCCGCCCCGGGGTGGCGTCCGATCGGCGCGTCGATCGTGCCCTCGAACGGGTCGGGATGGCCCTGCACGAGCGTGTGGTAGATCTTGCTCACCTCGCGGGACCGGAACGCCCGCTTCAGGGCGGTGTAGGCCGGCTCGCTCTTGGCGACGACCATCAGGCCCGAGGTGCCGACGTCCAGCCGCTGCACAATGCCCTGCCGCTCGGCCGCGCCCGAGGTCGAGATGCGGAAGCCGGCCGCGGCGAGGTGCTCGACCACGGAGGGCCCGTCCCAGCCCAGGCTCGGGTGGGCGGCGACACCGGCCGGCTTGTCCACCACGACCAGGTCGGCGTCGTCGTGGACGATGGTGATCCCGGCCACCTCCTTCGGCACCACCGAGACCGTCGGTGCCGTCGTCACCTCGACCTCGAGCAGGTCGCCGGCGCGGACGCGGTGGGACTTGCCCACCGGAGTGGAGTTCACCTGCACGCCCCCGGTCTCGGCGAGGTCACCGATCCGGCTGCGGGACAGCCCGGTCATCCGGGCGGCCGCCGCGTCGACGCGTTCCCCGTCCAGCCCGTCCGGCACCAGCCAGACGCTACTCATCGCCCGCGTCGTCCCGGTCCTCGAGGCGGACGCCGGCCGGCGAGACCTTCGTGATCACCGTCAGCCAGATGATCATCACGGCCGCCGCGGTGATGCAGATGTCGGCGACGTTGACGATGGCGAAGTACGGCAGCTGGATGAAGTCGACCACGTGGCCGCGCAGCGGTCCCGGCTCGCGGAACAGCCGGTCGGACAGGTTGCCAAGGATGCCCGCCAGCAGCAGGCCGATCGCGACCGCCCAGCCGGTGTGCCGGAGCTTCGGCAGGAACCAGAACAGCACCCCGACCAGGGCGATGATGCCGACGATCGAGATGACCACCGTGAAGCTCTCGCCCATGCTGAACGCCGCGCCGGGGTTGCGGATCAGCTGCAACGTGACCACGCCGCCCAGCAGCGGGATCGGCCGGGCGGGATCGAGGTTGGCCAGGGCGAGCTGCTTGGTCGCCAGGTCGAGCCCCAGCCCCACCACCGCGATGCCGAGGCAGAGCGCGCGCAGGCGCCAGACCTGCGATCCGGTTGCGGACTCGGCTGCGGTCACCTCGCCGGCTATCGCCGCTCCTCCCGCTGCTTGCAGGCCACGCACATCGTCGCGCGGGGGAACACCTGGAGCCGGTCCTTGCCGATCGGCTGGCCGCACGACTCGCACGAGCCGTAGTTGCCGGCCTCGAACATGCGGTAGGCCAGCTGTGCCTGCTCGAGCATGTCGCGGGCGTTCTGGGCCAGGGACATCTCCTGGTCCCGCTCGAAGTTGGACGAACCCACGTCGGCGGGGTCACGGCCCGCTCCGTCGGAACCCTCCTCGAACAGGTCGGCCAGCCCGGCCTCGGCCACCTCGATGGCCCGCTCCATCCGCGCGATGTCGGCGAGCAGTTCCTGGCGGATCTCCTCGACCTCTTCCTCGGTCCAGGGATCCTCGCCCTCGGCAACGGGGATCGACACGCTCGGCGCGGATCCCGCCGCGGCCTGTCGGGTGTGCGTCGACGCCATCGAAGACTCCTCTGAGGTGATGCTTGAGCAGGGAGAGTACCACCTGCCCGGCAGGCCGCCGGACAAAACGCCGGACGCCGCCCGAGGGCGGCGTCCGGTCGTGGTCGGTGGGGCTCAGACGCCAAGCGCCACGCCCGCTTGCGGGCGGGAAGCGCGAAGTCTTGACGAGTCCAGCGCTTGCGCTGGAGGAGGATCAGTTCCCTTCGCTGAGCAGGGCATCCAGTCGCGGCGTGGCCGATTCCGGAGCCGGTTCGCTCAGGATCGCGGGGGTGTCGCCGGGCTCGATCGTGGCGTCCGAGAGCGCCTTGATCTGGCTCTGCAGGTGGTTGGACATGTTGGACCGGAACGACGACTCGAAACTGCGCAGGTGGTCGACCTTGGTGCGCAGTACGTCACGCTCCTGCTCCAGCGCGGTGAACAACTCGGCCCGACGCGTGTCGGCCTCGCCGTTGACCGCGTCCGCACGCTGCTGCGCCTCGGTGGTGACCTTCTCGGCGTTCACGCGGGCCTCGGACTCGATCCGGTCGGCGCGGGTGCGGGCGTCGGTGAGGGTCTCGTGCGCCTTCTTGTTGGCGTTGTCGATCACGCTCTCGGCCTCAGCCCTGGCCGAGGACACGATCCGCTGGGACTCGACCTGCGCCTCGCCGACCAGCCGCTCGGACTGCTCGGTGGCCATCTGCAGCAGCCGGGTGACCGCGGGCGACGCCTCGGCCGAGGTGGTGACCACGATGTTCTCGACCTTGCCGGTCGGCGCCGGGGGCTCCACCGGCTGCTGTGGGGCGGGCTGGCCCGCCGCGGCCTCGCCGGACTCCCGCAACTGGGCGACCTCGTTGCGCAGCGCGTCCCGCTCCGCCTGCACCGCGGCCAGTTCGCCGCGGGCCTGCTCGAGCTCCTGGGCACGCTGGGTGGCCTCGTCGGACTTCGCCTGGAGTTCGCCCTTCACGCCGTCGAGCTCGGCCTGGCGTCCCTGCAGGTCTGCCTTGAGCTTGTCGGCCTCCGCGGAGTCACCCGGCACGAAGATGCTGGACGGTTCGCTGGAGCTGAGCGCCTCAATCTGCTGCTTGAGGGTGGCGTTCTCCTCGGTGAGCGCCGACAGCGTGGCCTCGACCTTGTCTACGAAGTTGTCGACGTCGACGGGTTCGTAGCCGTTCCGCCGGGCCAGGTGGAAGCGGGTCTGGCGGACCTGCTCGAGGGTCAGGGTCATTGCTCACCTCACGATTCAGTTGCGGGGCCCGTTCCACCGGGCCCCGACAGGGCGCTCTCAGGCTAGTGCGAACGGAATGGGGAGTCCAAGCAGCGCGAATCAGCCACGGCGTAGGAGTAAACCCGAGGTCAAGACATTCAGATCCAGCCCACGAGCACCAGGACCAGCACGAACAGGACGGTGAAGGCCGTGTCGAACGAGATGCCGCCCACCCGGATCGGCGGCAGGAACTTCCCCAGCAGGCGCAGCGGCGGGTCGGTCAGGGTGAGGACGAGTTCGGCGACCACCCGCAGCCCGCCCTGCGGCTCCCAGTCGCGCACGAACAGGGGCACCCAGCCGAGCACGGCCCGGATGGTCAGCAGGGCGAGGAAGATGACCAGGGCCCCGTGGAGCAGAACGCCGATCAGGGCCATCGGATCGCCTTTCAGGACTGGTTGAAGAAGCCTCCGGCGAGACGCTCCTTGTCCTCGGCCGCCACGGTGACGTTGTGCGGCGAGAGCAGGAACACCTTGCTGGTGATGCGTTCAATGCTGCCACGCATGCCAAAGATCAGGCCGGCGGAGAAGTCGACCAGCCGCTTGGCGTCCGCGTCCTCCATGTCGCCCAGGTTCATGATCACCGGGATGCCGTCGCGGAAGTTCTCGCCGATCGTGCGCGCCTCGTTGTAGGTGCGCGGGTGCACGGTGATGATCCGGTTGATGTCGGCGACCCTCGGGTGCTCGCGCGGGGGACGGCGGGTCTCCAGCTCGGTGACCGTCGCCGGCACCGCCCCGGCGTCCTCCGGATCGCTCTCGCCGACCTGTTCGGTGACCTCGTCGGAGCCCGGCTCGACCTCCGCGTAGTCGTTGTCGGACACCAGGCCCAGCCACACGGCCGCTTTCTTCAAGCGATCAGCCATCGTTTGCCCCTTTTGTCTCACCGGTCCCAAACGATGCTAGCCGGACGGGCCGCCTGCACCCGGGAGGGCACGCCCCGACACGCCTCAACTCACGGCAGCCAGACCAGCCCGGCCATCCGACCGGCGCGCTCGCCGTCGCGCCGGTGCGAGTGCAGGCTCGGGGTCTCCCTGGTGCAGCCGCCGACCCGCAGCACGGTGCAGCCGAGCGCGTCGAGCTGCTGCTCGGCCGCCGCGGCCAGGTCGAGCGAGGGGGTGCCCCAGCTGGTCGTGGCCGCCGCCGCGGGATGGCCCGCGGCGAAGGAGTCCCGCATCGCCGCGGGCACCTCGTAGCACGCGCCGCAGATGTGCGGCCCGATCCAGGCCGTGACCCGCCGCGCCCCGAGTTCGCCGAGCCGGGCGAGCGTCGCGGGCAGCACGCCGGCGGCCAGGCCCACCCGGCCGGCGTGGGCGGCGCCGACCACGCCCGCGTCCGGGTCCGCGAAGAGTACGGGCAGGCAGTCGGCGACGCGGACGGCGAGCGCCACTCCCCGCACCGTGGTGACCAGGGCGTCGGCCTGCTGCAGCCGGGCGGCTCCCGGCACCGCATTGCCGAGCCAGGAGTCCTCGGTCCAGCCCGCGAGCAGGTCGTCGTCGACATCGAGGACGCCGGCGCCGTGCACCTGGTGCACAGTGACCACCGGCCCGATGCCGAGAGCAGCGCGCACGGTCGCCAGGTTCACCCGGAGCGCGGCCAGGTCGTCGGAGTCGGTGCGGCCCAGGTTGAGGGCTCCGAGCCCGCCGGCGGAGACGCCGCCCTCCCGGTCAGTGAAAGCGACCCCGGCGCCGTCGGCGCCGGGGTCGTTGCGGAAGCTGAACACCCGGGGTGCTACTTCAGGAAGTCCGGCACGTCCAGGTCGTCGTCGTCGGGCGGAGGGGGCGTGGCCGGCTTCGGCACCGGCTTGACGACCGGCTCTGCGGGCTCGGCCTTCGCCTGGCCACCGGACGGGGCCGGGGCGGAGGGCTCGGCGGGGGCCGCCGGGACGGCCGCGGCCGGACGCGGGGCGACCGGCTCGGGCTTGCGTACCTCGGGACGGGGCGTCGGCTTGCGCGGCGGCAGCCCGCCGTCGAAGCCGGCGGCGATCACCGTCACCCGCACCTCGTCGCCGAGGGCGTCGTCGATGACCGTGCCGAAGATGATGTTCGCGTCCTCGTGGGCCGAGGCCTCGATCAGGTTCGCCGCCGCGGAGACCTCGAACAGGCCCAGGTCGGAGCCGCCGGCGATCGAGAGCAGGACACCGTGCGCCCCGTCGATGCTCGCCTCGAGCAGCGGGGAGGAGACCGCCATCTCCGCGGCCGCCCGCGCACGGTCCTCACCGCGCGCCGAGCCGATGCCCATCAGGGCCGAGCCGGCGTTCTGCATGACCGCCTTCACGTCGGCGAAGTCGAGGTTGATCAGGCCGGGCGTGGTGATCAGGTCGGTGATGCCGGACACGCCCTGCATCAGCACCTGGTCGGCCTGGCGGAAGGCGTCCAGGATCGCGACGTGGTGGTCGGTCATCTCCAGCAGCTTGTCGTTGGGGATGACGATGAGGGTGTCGACCTCTTCGCGGAGCGTGCTGATGCCGTCCTCGGCCTGGGTCGCGCGGCGGCGTCCCTCGAAGCTGAACGGCCGGGTCACCACGCCGATGGTCAGGGCGCCGAGCGAACGGGCGATCCGGGCCACGACCGGAGCGCCACCGGTGCCGGTGCCGCCGCCCTCGCCCGCGGTGACGAAGACCATGTCGGCGCCCTTGAGCACCTCTTCGATCTCGTCCGCGTGGTCCTCGGCGGCCTGGCGGCCCTTTGCGGGATCGGCGCCCGCGCCGAGCCCGCGGGTCAGGTCTCGGCCGATGTCGAGCTTGACGTCGGCATCGCTCATCAGCAGTGCCTGGGCGTCGGTGTTCACCGCGATGAACTCCACCCCGCGCAGCCCTGACTCGATCATCCGGTTCACGGCGTTCACGCCACCGCCGCCGACCCCTACCACCTTGATGATGGCGAGGTAGTTCTGGGACGCAGTTCCCACGAAACCCACCCTTACTTGTCGCACTAGCGCGTTGACAGCATGGTTCGACGAAGCGGGCGAACCGGGGAAGGACAACTGCTTCGGCGTGGGCTCAAGGCTAGGGAACCCGTTCTGGGCCTGTCCAAGAAAGGCCACAGCCTCGGCGTGTCCCTCAAGTAGGGGTTCAGGGTTGCCGCGACACCCTCAACGACGGGTCGGGAACGCGGGCGCGGACACGTTGAACTCGCTGCCGCCGAGGGGCAGCAGGGCGTCCAGCACCTCGCTCTTCAGCGCGGAGTCCTCTGCGCTCCCCCAGATCACCCGGGTGCCGTCCTTCAGGCGCAGCTCGATGCCGTCCGTGCTCGGCGCGGCCAGGCGTGACACCTTCGCCGCCGTCTGCGGGCTCAGCGCGGAGAACACGGTGCCGACGTCGACCAGCACCTGCTGGTCGGACGGGGAGGCGTCCACCACCACCAGGCCGGACGGGGCCGAGCGGACCGCCTCGAACACGACCCCGGTCGCGTCGGCGAGCAGGTAGCCCCCGCCCGCGGGGATGGCGAGCCGCGGGGTGCGCTCGGCCACGGCGATCCGGATCGTGCCCGGCCAGCTCCGCGTCACGGTCACGCCGGCGACCGGTGGCAGGCCGGCGACCCGGTCCGCGACCGCGCCGGTGTCGATCTGCACCATCGGCGTCCCCACCGGTACCGCCGCGGCCGTGAGCACGTCGCGGCGGGTGAGCAGGTCGGCCCCGGACACCGTCACGGTGGTGGCCGCGAGCGCCGGGGAGAAGCCGACCACCCAGCCCGCGCCGGCGAGGGCCGCCACGACCAGCACAGCTACGAGCCAGCGCAGCCAGCGCCGGCGACGGTCGCCGCGCCGGCGCACCGCGATCCGTGCGGTGGCGTCCCTGACCCCGTTCATGCGGGCTCCTCCAGCAGCCCGGCGAGCTGCGGCCCGACCCTGGTCACGTCGCCCGCGCCGAGGGTGACGACGAGGTCGCCGGGGCGCAGGATCCCTGCGAGCGCCGGGGCGGCCTCGGCGAGGGCCTCGGCGTAGTGCACGTGGCCGGGGGCCGCGGCCTCGGCCGCGTCGGCGACGAGCCGTCCGGTGACGCCGGGCAGCGGGTCCTCGCGGGCCGGGTAGATGCCGAGCACGAGGATCTCGTCGGCCAGCGCCAGCGCGCTGCCGAACTCGGCCGCGAAGTCGCGGGTGCGGGTGAACAGGTGCGGCTGGAAGCAGGCCACGAGCCGGCCGTCCCCGACCACGCCCCGGGCCGCGGTGAGCGTGGCGGCCACCTCGGTCGGGTGGTGGGCGTAGTCGTCGAAGATGCGCACACCGGCGACGTCTGCCACGGGTTCGAACCGGCGCGAGGTGCCCGTGAACCCGGAGGCGGCCGCGCGCAGCGCCGGACCGGGCAGGCCAAGCACGCGGCCCACCGCGTAGGCGGCCGCGGCGTTGTGCAGGTTGTAGCGCCCCGGCACGGCGAGGACGAGTTCCCCACGGTCGTCCCCGGTCTCCAGGACGGCGCGGGCCCCGCCGGCGGCGGACCCGACGCCGGTCAGCCGGACGTCGGCCCCTTCGGCCTCGCCGACAGTGACGACCCGCTTGCCGGCGGCCCGGATGGCCGGTGTCAGGGCGACGGCGCCGGGGTCGTCCGCACTGATCACCACGGTGTCCACGCCCGGCGCGGTGGCGAAGTCGACGAAGCCCGCGGCGTACGCGGCGGGGGTGCCCCAGTTGTCCAGGTGGTCGGCCTCGACGTTGGTGACCACGACGACGCCGGCCGGGTACTGCCGGAACGATCCGTCGCTCTCGTCCGCCTCGACGACGAAGGCTTCGCCCGCGCCCAGGTGCCACGCGCGCCCGGTGGCGGTGAGCGCCGAGCCCACGACGTAGCCGGGATCGGCGCCGGCGCCGGCGAGCAGCACCGCGGTCATCGCCGACGTGGTGGTCTTGCCGTGCGTCCCCGTGACCGCGACCCCCCTGCGCCCCAGCATCAACGCGGCGAGAGCCGTGCTGCGGTGCCAGACCCG
>JAGQUI010000849.1 GCA_020438595.1 Propionibacteriaceae bacterium
TCCTCCGATCGGATACAGGCCCCTGAAGACCAGGCCTCCGAGGATGCCGCCGATGACCGGCCCCACCACGGGGACCCACGCGTAGGCCCAATCAGAGGTGCCCTTGCCCGGAATCGGCAGGAGCTGGTGGATGATGCGAGGGCCCAGGTCACGCGCGGGATTGATCGCGTACCCCGTCGGTCCACCGAGCGACAGACCGATCGAGAAGACGAGGAAGCCGACGAGCAGCGGCGTGATCCCGAGGCTCACGGCATCTGCATACTCCTGGTTGCCCACGACGCCTGAAGTGAAGTGGTCGCCGATGGCGAGCACGCCGAAGACCAGCACGAAGGTGCCGATGATCTCGGTGAGCAGATTCATCGGGTAGTTCCGGATTGCAGGCCCGGTCGAGAACACCCCGAGCTTTGCACCAGCGTCATCGGTCGGTTTCCAGTGTGGAAGGTACGACAGGTAGACGAGGATGGCGCCGATCATGGCCCCGGCAAACTGACCGACGAAGTATTTCCACATGTCTCCCGCCCCTTCGCCGCTGTTGGCCCAGAGGCCGACGGTTACTGCGGGGTTGATGTGTGCACCGCTGTAGTTGCCGACCGCATAGACGGCCACGGCCACGGCCATCGCCCACCCGAAGGTGATGAC
>JAGQUI010000850.1 GCA_020438595.1 Propionibacteriaceae bacterium
TGGTCGGACTGGCCCCGATCATCGCGCTGCGCGACCTCGGCCCGCTGCCCGGCGACGCGCTCGACCACACCATCTGGTCCAAGGGCATGCACGTGGTCCGCGACGTCGTCGGCACCCGGATCCTCGCGTCCGAGCTGATCGTGGGCGACCTGGTCAACGCCCAGCCCGAGGCCCTGTTCACCGGTGGACCCGACGGCGGCCCCATGGAGGGCGTCGAGCTGCAGGTGCAGAAGGCCAAGTCGTCGGTGATCGTCGTCCGGATGGACCCCGACGACATCATCCCGGGCAAGGGCCGCGAGGACTGGTCGGTCGACGGCATCCAGTGCTACTCCAAGATCTGCACCCACGTCGGCTGCCCGATCTCGCTATGGGAGCGCACCACCGGCAACGTGCTGTGCCCCTGCCACCAGTCGACGTTCGACCTCGGCGACTCCGCCAAGGTCGTCTTCGGCCCCGCGGCCCGGCCCCTCCCCCAGCTGCCGCTGGCCGTCGACGACGAGGGCTACCTGATCGCCCAGGACGACTTCGACGAACCCGTCGGACCCAGCTTTTGGGAGCGTGACTCGCAGTGAGCATCGACACGAGCAAGGTCGCCGACAGCAACCGCGACGAGCCGGCCACGCCGGCGAAGCCCAGCA
>JAGQUI010000851.1 GCA_020438595.1 Propionibacteriaceae bacterium
ATGGAGCCGACCGGAATGTCCAGACCTGCCCGATCCGCTCCGAGTACCGCGTCGAGTTCCTCGTCGATCCAGCCGCGCACCAGTGCCAGTTCCGCCGCGGTGACCACGAGCGGCACCATGATCCGCGCCATCGGATTCCCGCCGGCCTCCTTGCGTGCCAGAGCGGCTTCGGCCACGGCCCGGGCCTGCATCTTGTAGAGACCGCCCTTGAGGATCCCGAGGCGCACACCGCGTGTTCCCAGCATCGGGTTCTCCTCGCGCCAGTCACGCGCAGCCCGGAAGAGGGCCTTTGCCTCCTCGTCGAGGTCGACCTCGGTCTCACCTTCGATCACCTCGTCGAGCGTGGGCAGGAACTCGTGCAGCGGCGGGTCGAGCAGTCGGATCGTCACCGGTAGTCCGTCCATGGCTGCGAGCAGTTCCTCGAAGTCGCCGCGTTGCTGTTCGAGCAGCTCCTCGAGCGCCAGACTCTCCTGCTGGTCATCGGAGGCAAGGATCATCCGTCGCACGATCGGCAGGCGGTCCCCGAGGAACATGTGCTCCGTGCGGGCCAGGCCGATTCCTTCGGCTCCGTAGGATCGTGCGCGCTCCGCGTCCGGGCCCGTGTCCGCGTTGGCCTGCACCCCGAAGGCGTCGCCCC
>JAGQUI010000852.1 GCA_020438595.1 Propionibacteriaceae bacterium
AGGGCGTCGATGGCGTCGAGCTCGATCGCCCGCGCCGCGCCGCGCACCGGCCGGTGCAGGAACGTCGGCGGGCGGGCCCAACCCAGCGGGCCGGTATCGGGCGAGACGAAGGCGTCGAGCGCCTGCGGGTGGGCCTTGGTGGCCTCGCGGGCGGTGTGGATCCGGTCGTTGGAGACCACCAGCACCCCCAGCCCGGCGGCCTCGGCACTGCAGGCCACCGCGACGGCGCCATAGAGGTTCATCGGTCCGTCCGCCGAAAGCGCGGACGACGGGCGCATTGCGCAGGTGAACACCACCGGCTTGCCGGGCGGCAGCACCAGGTCAAGGAAAAACGCGGACTCCTCGAGGGTGTCGGTGCCGTGGGTGATCACCACGCCGTCCACCTCGTCACGCTCCAGCGCGGCCCTCGCCGCGCGCGCGAGGCCGAGCCAGTGCTGCGGGCTCATGTCCTTGCTGTCGAGGTTGTAGAGCTGTTCCACCGAAAGCTCGGCAAGCTCGGCGAGCGGCGGTACCGTGTCGAGCAGCGCTTGTGCAGTCAGGCTGCCGGCCCGGTAGGCCGTGGTGTCGGTGGCGCTCGCGGAGACCCCCGCGATGGTGCCGCCGGTGGCGATGAGATGGATGCGGGGCTTGCTCATG
>JAGQUI010000853.1 GCA_020438595.1 Propionibacteriaceae bacterium
TGGGGGCGCGGAGCGGCGATCACCTCGTCGAGGATGGCCGCGGCCTGTCCCGAGAGCTGGCGTTCCACCTCGCGATTCGCCGCTCGGTCGAGGATGGTCGTGAGCACACCCTGGGTGATCACGATGACGAGCAGCGCGCCGAGCATGCCCACGGCGGTCAGCGCCCGGAAGCTGCGGGGCAGGAACCGCCCCAGGCCCCCGGGTGGCTGTGCTGTCACCGCTCCGGCTCCATCTTGTAGCCGACTCCCCGCACCGCGACGATCCCGAGCCCCTCACCCAGCTTGCGACGCAGGTTGGCGACGTGCACGTCGACGGTCTTCGCGCCGACGGCCGACTGGTAGCCCCACACCTTCTCGAGCAGCCGCTCGCGCGTGTAGACGACTCTGGGATGGGCGGCCAGCTCGGCGAGCAGATCGAACTCCAGACGGGTCAGCTCGATCTCCTCCCCGCCCTTCTCGACCCTGCGGGCGGCGGGTTCGATCTCGATGTCGTTGACGCGGATGGTGCGCTGGGTCTCCTGCTCTCCGGACACGCGGCGCAGCACCGCCTTGACGCGGGCCACGACCTCGATGGGCGAGAACGGCTTGGTGACGTAGTCGTCGGCGCCGAGTTCCAGGCCGGTGACCCGATGGGCC
>JAGQUI010000854.1 GCA_020438595.1 Propionibacteriaceae bacterium
TCATCGTGGGGATCACCAGCCTGGCCAGCTCGATCTCGCACGCGCGGGCCGGCCGGGTGCAGTGGCGCACCGGCTACCTGTTCGGTGCCGCCGGCATGGTCGGCGCGTTCGGCGGCGGCAACCTGGCCCACTTCATCCCGGGAAACGTGCTGCTGCTGATGTTCGCCGGCATGATGGGCGCCGCGGCGATCGCGATGCTGCGCGGCCGGCGCAACCTGGCGGCGGTCGCCGACGCGACGCCCGATCGCAAGCTGCACCCGGTGGCGGTGCTGGCCCAGGGCGCCGTGGTCGGCCTGATCACCAGCCTGGTCGGCGCCGGCGGCGGCTTCATGATCGTCCCGACGCTGGTCCTGGTCGGCGGCCTGTCGATGCACGCCGCGGTCGGGACCTCGCTGCTGGTGATCGCGATGCAGTCGTTCGCCGGCCTGGCCGGGCACCTCGGCCACGTCTCGATCGACTGGAAGCTCGGCGGCGGCATGGCGGTCATCGCGATCGCCGGCAGCGTCGTCGGGTCGAAGCTCGCCGGCAAGGTGCCGCAGGCGCAGCTGCGCCGCGGCTTCGGCTGGTTCCTGGTCGCGATGGCGACCCTGGTGCTCGCCAAGCAGGCGCCGCTGGCCTGGCCGGTGACGGTCGGC
>JAGQUI010000855.1:0-242 GCA_020438595.1 Propionibacteriaceae bacterium
GCTGTGCGCCGAGATCGACGAGCTCGAGGCCATCGGCACCTTCGAGACCGAGTACGAACTGCACCTGCACGAGCTGGGACGACACCGCATCGTCCACCCCTGGGAAGCTCGGCCCGGCTCCGGCGAGCGCGGCACGGACGGGCGCATGGCCGGCGAGTTCACCCTCGACGATGCACTCGTCGACTCCTTCCGCTTCAACCTCTCCCGCCAGATCGTCGGCGAGGTCAGGGGCAAGGAGGTGT
>JAGQUI010000855.1:252-635 GCA_020438595.1 Propionibacteriaceae bacterium
GGCGATGGAGTCCGGCACCGGCTCCATCTCCACCACCCACGCCGCCGACGCGGTCGCAGCGATCCGCAAGCTGGTCACCTGCGCGATGGAGGCCGGGCCGAGCGTCACCCACGCTCTCGCCACGAGCAAACTCGCGGCGACCATCGATGTGATCGTCCACCTCGACCTACGCACCCTCACCGAGGGCGGGCGCTCGACCCGACGCCGTCGTGTCGCCGAGATCATCGCCCTCGACCCTGGCGAGCGCGAGACCGGCTACGCCACCACCCACGTCTTCGCCCCCGACCTCGACGGGTCCGCCGTTCCGGCGGTGTTGCCCGATGCCTATCGGGCTCTGGCGGGGCACGGCTTCGACCTCAACACCTACCTGGCCCAGCAGGAGG
>JAGQUI010000856.1 GCA_020438595.1 Propionibacteriaceae bacterium
TGCCGCCGACCCAGCTGCTCTCGGGGATCGTCTTGGTGGCGGTCGAGTTGCCGCTCTGGACGCCGATCTGGCGCAGGAAGTAGCCGACCAGGAGTCCGGCGATCGCGTTGAGCATGATCGTCGAGATGACCTCGGAGACGCCCCGGAACACCCGCAGCAGCGCGGCGATCGCCGCCCAGCCGGCGCCGGCCAGCATGGCGATGACGATGGCGACCACGGTGTTCAGCCAGCCGGACAACCAGCCGGTGCCGGCGAAGGCGGCCGCCGCGAAGACCCCCATGCGGTACTGGCTCTCCACACCGATGTTGAACAGGTTCATCTTGAACCCGATCGCCGCCGCGACACCGGAGAGGTAGAGGATCGCGCCGTAGTTGAGGATGTTGGTCAGCTGGCGGGGCTGCGGCCAGGTGAGCAGGATCGACCAGAAGTCACCGACGCTGTAGCCGGTCACCCACAGCAGCACCGACGAGATCAGGCCGGCCATCAGCAGCGCCAGCACCGGCGCCGCGAGCATCGTCACCAGGCGGTCGAGGCGCTTCATGCGGCACCTCCGGCACCGGTCATCGCGGAGCCGAGCTCCTGGGGGGTCACCGTCTGTGGGTCGAAGGAGCCGACGATCTTGCCGCGCAGCAGC
>JAGQUI010000857.1 GCA_020438595.1 Propionibacteriaceae bacterium
GAAACGCCCCAGGAGTGCGTCTGTGCCGCCTTGTCAGGGTTCCCCAGTGTCGCCCTCGGCCTGACCGGACAAGCCGCCACAGACGCACTCCTGGCCCGTTTTCCAGAACCATTGGGTAGTCGTGGCTGAGGTTGTCGGACTCTCACGCCTGGGCGTTCGCGTGGGCCTCGGCCATTGCCGAGAGCCGGCCCGCGATGAGTGCATCCCGGCCTGCGGCGGCGTGCTGGTAGCGCAGCGCCGCCTGACTGGTCGAGTGGCCCAGCCGGTCCATCAGTTCGGCCAAGGTGGCGCCGGTTTGCGCGGCCAGCACGGCGCCGGTGTGGCGCAGGTCGTGGAAGCGCAGGTCCGGCCTGCCCGCTGCTTCACGGGCTGGGTAGAACACCCGCGCCAGCGACGATTGCCGCAGGTGCTCGTCCGGAACGTTGCGCGAGGGGAACAACAAGCCGTTGGGGCCGGGGGCGGTATGGGCGAGCAGGTGCTCGCGCACCATCGGCAGCAGGTGCGGGGGAATCGCTACGTCTCGAACTCCCGCGCTGGACTTCGGGGACTTGACCACGAATTGGCCGTCCACGAGCACGACGGCCCTGCGAATCCGCAATACGCCCTCGGCCGTGTCCACATCGCTGCGACGCA
>JAGQUI010000858.1 GCA_020438595.1 Propionibacteriaceae bacterium
CTTCCGCTGTCAGCCTTGACTTAGCAGACCAACAATCCAGTAGAGTCACGCTCATTCTGGCGCCGGACCAACACCTCCGAGATCAACGAGCCGTTCACGTCTCGCCAGCATCTCGAGATATTCGCGTTCCGTTAGCAGGAAAACCGAACGGTCGCCAGATACGATTTCTTGCGGACCTTCGTCAATTGCGCGGTCCATGATCTCGTCCAGCTTTTCGCCGGCTTCGTCTAGCAGCCAACGCGTCACCGCACCACCTCGATCTAGTGCTTGCCGCCGCTGGAGTTGGCGGAGCGGAGGCGCGGATCGAGGGCGTCGCGCAGACCGTCGCCGAGCAGGTTGAAGCCGAGCACGATCACCGCGATCGCGGTGCCGGGCACGATGGCCGCCCACGGTGCCTTCTGGAGATAGCCGTAGCTGCTGCTCACCATGGAGCCCCACGAGGGAGAAGGCGGTTTGTTGCCGAGTCCGAGGAACGAAAGTCCGGCTTCCGAAAGCACCGCTGCGGCGAAGATGAGCGATGCGTGCACGATCAACGGCGCCGTGATGTTCGGGAAGACGTGCCGGGCAATGATCCGGCGGGATCGCGCGCCGAGCGAAACGGCTGCTTCCACATACGCCAGCTCGCGCACGGAC
>JAGQUI010000085.1 GCA_020438595.1 Propionibacteriaceae bacterium
TACAGCCACTGCATCGCCCACGGCATCGACATGCGCAAGGGGCTCGACCAGCAGTACGCCGCGGTCTCGTCCGGGCACTGGCCGCTGATGCGGTACAACCCGGTGCTGCGCGCGTCCGGCAAGAACCCGTTCCTGCTGGACTCGCCGCGCCCGCGGCTGCCGCTGCGCGACTACCACATGAAGGAACTGCGCTTCCGGATGCTGATGAACTCCGATCCCGAGGCGGCCGAACGGCTGCTCGTCCTCGGGCAGGAGCAGGTCAACCGCCGCTGGGCGGAGTACGAGGAAATGGCGACCCGCGGCGCCGAGCGGTTCGCCGAAGTGGCAGGAGGTTGACATGGACACGACGTATCTCGGGATGGAGCTGCGCAGCCCGCTGGTGGCTTCCGCCGGGCCGCTCTCGCAGACCGTGGACGGGGTGAGGGAACTCGCCGACACCGGCATGGGGGCGGTGGTGCTCTACTCGCTGTTCGAGGAGCAGGTGCTGGCCCAGGCCGAGCGGGACACGCTGCTGGAGGAGCTGAACTCCGAGTCGTTCCCGGAGGCCACCAGCTACTTCCCCGACATCCTCGACCCGGAGGCGACCAGCCCGGCACGGACCTACCTGAGCCTGGTCGAGCGTGCGGCCGCGGCCATCGACGTGCCGCTGATCGCGAGCCTGAACGCGTCCGGCACGGGCAGCTGGGTGAGCTTCGCCCAGCAACTGGCGGACGCGGGCGCGTCGGCGCTGGAGTTGAACATCTACTTCGTGCCCGGTGACGTGACCGTGCCCGGGTCGGACGTGGAGGCGCGGCACCTGGAGATCGTGGCCGCGGTGAAGCAGTCCGTGGACATCCCCGTGGCGGTGAAGCTGTCGCCGTTCTTCTCCAGCGTGGGCAACTTCGCGCTGCAGCTGGTCGAGGCGGGCGCGGACGGGCTGGTGCTGTTCAACCGGTTCCTGCAGCCGTCGGTGGACGTCGAGCAGCTCGCCGTGGTGCCGGGCGTGAGCCTGTCGTCCCCGGCGGACGCGAAGGTGCCACGCACCTGGATCGCCACGCTGCGCAACCGGACGTCCGCGTCGCTGGCCGCCACGTCGGGGGTGGAGACCGCCGACGACGTGGCCGCGTACCTGCTCGCCGGTTCCGACGTCGTGATGACCACGTCCTCGCTGGTCCGGCACGGCGCCGGCTACGCCCGCAAGCTGATCGACGGGCTGGACGACTGGATGGCCCGCAAGGAGTTCACCTCGGTCGCCGACTTCCGCGGCCTGCTCGCCGTCCCCGCCGACGCGGACGGCAGCGAGCGCGCCCGGGCCGGCTACGTGGCCGCCCTGGAGCGGGCGAAGACGACCTACGGATCGCTGCGCGCCTGACGCGAAAAGGAACCGTCCCCGACTCGGTCCGGACCGGGTTGGGGACGGTTCCTGACTCGGTCCACCCGCCGCCGCGCTTCGGGTCCGGCGAGTTCGCCACTACAGTGAACGTGATCCGCCGCTCAGGAAGGTCAGCCCAGGCAGCATGACGCAGCAACTGCAGGACGAGGTCGTCCCGGCCACCGAACCGGTGAAGCGGACGAAGCCGCTGACGATCGCGGAGTTCACCGACAACTACGGCCCTGCGCACAGCGGGCTGCTCTACGCCGTCCAGTTCCTCGAGGAGCAGGTGCTGGCCGCGGGGCACAAGGTGCTGCTGGTCGCGCCGGAGGCGAAGGGGCCCAACCCGCACGCGAACAACCCCAACCGGCGCGAGATCCGGCTGCCCAGCGTGCCGATCCCGGGCACGCAGATCCGGCTCAGCATGGGCCAGGACTTCGACTACCGGCTGGCCCAGATGGTGGCGAACCCGCCGGACATCATCCACGTGCACGGCATGGGTGCGATCGGCCTGCTGGGCATGTGGACGGCGCAGCGCACGGGCAAGCCCCTCGTGATCACCTGGCACACCGACCTGGAGGCCTACGCCGAGCACTACTGGCATGTCGTCCCGTTCCTGAACGCGGCCTACAAGGTGTACGCGATGCACCTGGAGAAGAGCTGGGCGCAGCTGAAGAAGATGAAGTTCAAGGCCCCGCGGCGCGGCCGGGCGCAGGTGGAACTGCTCACCCTCGCCGCGAACATGCTCACCGACGCCGACCTGGTCACCACCCCTTCGGACAAGACCGCCAAGCGGGTGCTGGAGATCGCACCCTCGGCGAAGGTGCGCGTGGTGCCGAACGGGACGGACGCACTGCCCGAGCTGCCTCCGATCTCGAAGGGACGCGGGCCCCGGCTGATCTACGTCGGCCGGATCTCGCTGGAGAAGGGCATCGGGCTGATGCTCGAGGCCTTCGAGCTCGTCCGCGACCAGATCCCCGACGCCGAGCTGATGATCGTCGGCGACTGGAAGGAGACCCCGGCCAAGCTCCGCCACCGGCTGCAGCGGGCCGCCCGGTTCGGCGGGGTGAAGCTGCCCGGCCAGATCCCGCGGGAGAAGCTCGGCGCCTACTACGCCTCCGGCGACGCGTTCGTGTTCGCATCCCTCACCGATACCCAGGCGCTCGTCCTGCACGAGGCCGCGCACGCCGGCCTGCCGTTCGTCATGGTCGACCACGAGCTGCGCCTGGTCATCGACCCGGGCGTGAACGCCGTGCTGGCCCGGCCCAACCCGGTCTCGCTCGCCGGCGCGATGGTCAGCATGGTCACCGCGCTGAAGGACCCGGTGTTCGCCGAGGCCGCCCAGGCGCGCAGCCGGGAGATGGCCGCACGCTGGACGATCGCGAACCAGTCCAGAGAGTTCGTCGAGATCTACGAGGCGCTCGCCGCCGGCCGGCCCGTCCCGCTCACCGAGGGGCTCGAGCCCGACTACGGACGCCGGGTATTCCCCGGTCGTACCGTGACCGCCGAGTACGACCCGCCGAACTGATCACTCGCGGCTCCGGCCCCGACCCAGGTTTGTCGGGTTATGAGGTGCGGCCGGGGCGATCCTGACCCGTCGACCCACCTTTGTCGGGTTCTGGGCTGGGAATTCGGCCCCATAACCCGACAAAAGTGGGTTGCAGGGGCAGCAGGTGCGTGCGGGCGCTCGATAACCCGACAAACGTGGGTCGCAGCCCCGATCACGCCGCTACTGCTCGGCGATCACGATCAGCTGGTCGCCGGGGCCGAACCGGACGCGGCGGCGCTTGTCCGGGTTCACCACGACGCCGCCGCCATCGGCGAGCCGGTAGCCGATCGCGGTCTGCTCGCGCCGACGCGCCGACGCCAGCACGGTGTAGAAGTCCACCTCGGCGCCCTCCGCCACGTACTGGCCGGCCGGGCGCAGGTACACCTCGTTGCCCTCGGCGGCGAACAGGGTGCCGAACACCGCGGCCAGCCCGCCGTTCTCCGAGATCTGGGCGAGCATCAGCGCCACCAGCTTGTCGCTGACGATCAGGTCGTCGACCTGGGCGACCTCGGCCAGCTCCCGGTTCGAGTCGTTCAGCATCTCGCTGACGATGCTCAGCCGCAGGTCGTTCCGCTCGGCGATGTCGCGCAGGTGCAGCAGGGTCACCAGCGTGCGGCTGTCCACCTGCTCGGAATCCCCCGCTGGCCGGGTCGGCCAGCAGGATGATGTGGTCGAACCCGCCCACGTCGAGCCGGTCGAGCACCGGCCGGCGCGAGGGCTCGCCGTCCACGAGGCGCACGGCGAGGTGGGCCAGTTCCGGCAGTTCGGGAGGCTCGCCCGGCGCGACCAGCACCGCCTCGGAGCCGGCCGCCACGTAGGCGTCCAGCTCGCCGACCAGCACGGGCAGCACGCCGTTGGTGCCGAGCACCAGCACGCGCTCGGGCTCCTCGGCGTACGGCGCCTCGGCCACGATGTGGGTCTCGTCGATGCCGGCCGGGGCCTGCCCGAGCCCGATCTCGCTGTCGTCGGGCGCGATCACGATCAGCTGGTCGTCCTCGCCCACCACGATCTCGGACGGAGGGTTCAGCACCGGCACCCCGCCCATCACCAGGCCCACCACCGTGCACGTCTCGAACGCCAGCTGGGCCTCGAAGTAGGTGCGGCCGGCCAGGCTCGGCTCGGACGTGAAGTAGAACTCGTCGCCCGCGAAGTCGAGCAGCTCGTGCCACACCACCGACATGCCTGACTGCCGGCAGCTCTGCACGGCGATCCGGCCGATCACCTCCGGGCCGAGCACCCAGTGCACCCGGTCGCGGCCGACCAGGCGGGCCGCCACGGCGTTCGCGGGATCCCTCAGCTCGGCGACGACGTGCCGGCCATCACCACCGGAGGCGGCGTCGTTGGTCAGGGCGAGGGCGGTCTTGATCACGTCGGCGTCCGGGTCGGGCGCCTCGTCCGGCGCCAGCAGGATGACGCTGCGAGCCCACTGCGGGCTGCCCAGCCGCAGGTCGGCAGGGGTCTTCGGGTCGCCACTGCGGCAGATCACCGTGGTGGTGCCGAGGTCGCCGCACCGCGCCCGGAGCTCGTCCTCCATCTCGAGCTTGTCCCGGTCCGCCAGCACCACGACCACGGCACGATGGCGGGACGCGTTGGCGATCACGAGTTCACGCACGATCGCCGGCACCTTGTTGCTCCAGCCGAGGATCAGCGTGTGGTCGTGCTCGAGGACGCGCGAGTGGCCCTTGCGGAGCTCTGCGATGCGGTCGTCGAACGCGCCGGAGATGATGCCGATCAGGCTGGCCACGATGATCAACCCGCCGATCGTGATCACCAGCATGAAGAACCGGAAGCCCCAGCCGGTGTCGCCGCCCATCGTGCCCGGGTCGAGGGTGCGCATCAGGCCGCCCCACCACAGGTCGAACAGGTCGCCGTCCGAGTCCTCGGGGTAGGCGTGGAACAGCCAGGCCAGCGTGCCGACCACCACGACCATGGCCACCGAGGCCAGCCCGAGCAGCCCGATCAGCGCGACCGCACCGCGGGACATCCAGCCGTCGAACCAGTACCGCAGGCGCTCGGAGAGGGTCGGCCTGTCCATCGCACCCCCTCCTCGCCGGATGCCCGGATCCTATCGATCGGCCGCGCCCGTGAGCGGGATTGCACTGTCGATGGCCCGGGGAGCCGGCGGCGGGGCACCAGCCCGGATCTGGCGTGCAAATCCTCCCGCCGGGGCGTGCGCGAACACGAATCGGCTCTGCACGAGGTAGCCGGCGACGAACAGGGCGAGTTCGGTGACCACCTTGGCCGCCACCAGGCCGAGCAGCGGGGTGACCAGCTCCATCAGCGCGAGGTTGGCGACCAGCACGCCGACGGCGAGCAGGGCGTAGCCGCGGGCGGCCGGCCACAGCGGTGCCCGTCCCGCCCGGAAGACGAGGTGCCGGTTGGCCAGGAAGTTCGCGGTGGCGCTGACCAGCCGGGCGAGTACCACCGCGGCGGCGAGGCTGCCGAGCACCGGGTAGAGCACGAACAGCAGCGCGGCGTCGAGCCCGAAGCTGCCCACCGAGGACGCCGCGTAGCCGAGCAGCGGACGCAGCACCCGCAACGAGTCCCGCAGCGGCCGGAAGTGCGAGGACGCGTTGTCGGCCAGGTACACGGTGGCGATCTCCACCTGGCGGATCTCGCGCCCCTCCCGGCTGGCCCGCAGCAGCAGGTTCAACTCGTACTCGAAGCGGTCGCCCTGCACCTCCTCCAGCCAGCCCAGCATGCGGTGCGGGTAGCCGCGCAGCCCCGTCTGGGTGTCGGTGATCCGCACGCCGGTGGCCAGCGCGAAGAGGGCGGCGCTGACCCGGTTGCCGAACCGGCTGCGCAGCGGCACCCGGCCGGTGAACCTGCGCACGCCGAGCACCAGGTCGGGATCGGACGCGTCGAGGGCTGCGGCGACCCGCAGGATGTCCAGCAGGGTGTGCTGCCCGTCGCTGTCGGCGCACACCACGGCCTGCCCGGGGTGGTGCGTCCGGATGTGCGCGAAGCCGGTGCGCAGGGCCGCACCCTTGCCCCGGTTCTCCGGGTGGGTGAGCACCCGGGCGCCGGCCCGCTCCACCTGGCGGAACAGGGACGCGTAGGAAGGGCCGCTGCCGTCGTCGACGACCACGACCTCGACGTCGTCGATCCAGCCGAGGTCCCGCACGAGCTGGACCAACCGGCGGTCGGGCTCGAAGCTGGGGACCAGCACGATCATCGCGCTCACCCCGCCACGTAGAGGATGTCGCTGGTACCGCGCTCGTTCCCCCGACCGAGCGGGTCGTTGACCAGGTCGCCGTTGAAGACCATCGTCGAGGAGCCCCCGCCGTCCAGGTTGTAGGCGACCTGGGCGCCGAGGTCGACGAAGAGCTCCGCGAACTCGCTCATCGTGACGCCGCGGCTGTAGCCGGTGCTGCGCCCGTCCACCACGACGAACAGGAAGTGGTTGGCGGCGATCATGCCGACGCCGGAGCGGGGTTGGGAGCCCTGCACGGAGTGGTTGCCGAAGTTGGTGTCGATCTCCACGTCGTCGATGCCGTCGATGACCCGCCCGCCGTCGACCAGGCCCGGCCCGAACGAGAGGGTGTTCCACACCCCGTCCGCGAGCAGCTCCGCGGCGTTGGTGGTGGTCTCGTCGTAGAGCCGCATCGAACCGTCGGTGTAGCACGCGAGGCCCTGCCGGGCGCCCCGGTCGCGGTAGGCGACGCCGTTGCGGATCTCGATGCCGGTGTCGCGGAAGCCGTAGTAGTCGCCGTTGATGGCGAGGACGGCGCCGGCCTGTGCCGCGATGTCGGACGGGTCGGCGATGATGTTCTCGCCGAACTCGTCCTGGGCGAAGGCGGAGCGGACGATGGTGGCGTCGCTGACGGTGATGTCGGCGACGAACCAGGCCAGGGCACTGCTCCCCGAACCGCTGGTGTGCTTCGTCACCGTGATCGACGCGGTGTCGGAGCGGTAGCTGTCGGAGGAGAAGGCGCCGTTGGTGGCCTCGTCGGCCGCCGTGACGTCGGACTCGATCGAGGACGTGTTGGTGGTCTCGACGTGCTCGATCACGTAGCGGTCCAGGGCCCAGGCGGTGCCGGTGCCCACGGCGAACAACCCGCCGAGGCCACCGGCGAGGAACGCCCGCCTGGTGTGCTTCCGAACAGTCATGGCGTCAGGTCACCCGCGTCCGCCCGGGCCACCGCCGCCGGGGCCGCCGCCCATGCCGCTGGACGCGCCCTCGCCGGCGGTCACGGTGCTGACCGTGCTGCCGTCCACCTGCACCTCGTAGGACTCACCGGTGGTGATCGAGGGGTCGGCGACGACCAGCGAGCCGATCTGCTTGGTGGCGGTGTAGGTGGCGATGGTCTCGCCGTCCTTCACGATGGTGACGGTCTGCCCGGCCGACACCTGGCTGTCGAACGTGACCGCGACCCAGCCCTCGGAGGAGTCGGTGCCGGGGGTCTCGGCCATGCCGGCGCTGCCGCCGGCCAACAGGGTGCCGCCGGTGACGGTGATGCCGCCGTTGGAGTCGAGCGCCCCGTTGCCGTTGTTGGTGGGCCCGTAGACGACCGTGGTGCCCCCGCTGACCTCGAGCGCGCCGTTGGAGTCCAGGCCGTCGCCGCCGGCGTCCACGGTGAGGCTGCCGCCGCTGATCGAGAGCAGCGAGCCGTCATCGCCCATGCCGCCGCCCCCGCCGCCCTGGCCGGTGTCGGTCGTGGAGCCCTGGGTGGCGTTCAGGCCGTCGTCGTTGGCGGTCACGGAGATCTCGCCGCCGATGATCAGTACGTTGGAGCCTTCCAGGCCCTCCTCGGACTGCGCGATGGTCACGGTGCCGCCGGAGATGGCGAGGTCGCCGTCCGCGTCCATGCCGTCGTCGCCGGCGGAGATCTCGACGGTGCCGTCGTTGACGAGGATGTACCCGACGGTGTCGTCGTCCTCGTTGTCGGACTTCAGCCCGTCGCCCTGCGCGGTGACGGTGATGGTGCCGCCCTCGACGATCAGGTAGTCCTTGCCCCGGATGCCGTCGTCGACGGCGGTCACGGTGACCGTGCCGGAGAGGATGACCAGGCCGTCCTTGCTGGTGATGCCGTCGTTGGTGTTGCCGGTGACGGTCAGCGAGCCGGTGCCGCCGATGGTCAGGTCGTCCGCGGAGTACAGCGCCGCGTTGGGCGCGTCGTCGGCGGAGGTGTCGTAGCCGGTGCCGTCGGTGATGCTGTTGGACGAGCCGGCCGCGAGGATCAGCACGGTCTCGTCGGACTCGGTGACCACCAGGGCGGAGCCGGAGGTGTTGGTGATGGACGCGTCGTCCAGCACGAGCTTCACCTTCCCGTCGTCGGTGCTGTTCACGACGACCTGGCCGTTGCTGAGCGTGCCGGACAGGATGTAGGTGCCCGGCGCGGTGATCGTGATGGTGTCGCCGTCGATGGTCACGCCGTCGGACGAGTTGGTCTTCGAGGCGCCTTCCGCGAGCGTGATGGTGGTCGCCCCGGACGCGTCGTAGTCGGCGTCGTTGGAGTCGGCGTGGCTCTCGACGTTGTCGGCGAGCAGCTCGGCGGCGGAGGCGGAGGTCGCCGCCGCGGTCGAGCCGGTGATGGTGTTGGTGGTGCCCGTGGTCGTCGTCGTGGCGGCGGTGCACGCGGTGAGCGCAACTCCGGCCACGATGGCGGCGATCGCGGCGCTCACCCTGCGGATGATCGTGTGATCGGTCTTCATGGTCGTTTCCTTTTCGTTGTTTCGTTGCCGCCCGCCGGGTGGTCCGGCGAGTGGTCGTTCAGGCTGTGGTCGGGTGGAGCTTCTGGTTGAGCAGGCGGTGCCACTTCAGGCTGGGCAGGTCGTCGTCGAGGGCGGCCAGTCCGGCGCCGTACTTGCTGATCCGGCCCGGTCGGACGCCGGCCCGCCACAGGGCCCGGTCGAGCGAGGACGGCGCGGTGCCGCCCTTGGTCTCGACGATCACCTGGTCGGGCACCGAGAGCGCCGTCTCCGTCCAGGGACGCCGCCAGACGAGGCCGGTGTCCACGGTGGCGCGACTGGTGGCGCCGGGGTCGGTAAGCAGGAGCGTGGTGCGCACGTAGCTGGTGTGCAGGGCCGGGACGAGCTCGGCCACGTCCACCCCGTCCACGCCCCGCTCGTCGAGCGTCCGCGCCACGAAGGCGCGTGCCGCCGGGGTCAGGCGTCCGGCGTCGGCCAGCTCGTAGGGGGTGCGGTCCTTCACCGTCGCGCCCCGCTGCCCGCGGGTCTTCACCTCGAGCCAGGCGTCGCCCGAGTCGCGGTAGACGCGGGTGCGCACCTTGAACCGGCGGCGCCGGCCCTGCCCGGCCAGGCGGAAGGCCTCCAGGTCGGGGGTGTCGAAGTAGGTGGAGTGGTAGCCGAAGCCCTGGCGTTCCCCGATCCG
>JAGQUI010000859.1 GCA_020438595.1 Propionibacteriaceae bacterium
GCCCGCCAGGTCGGCGTCCCTGGCCACGATCGGGTCGCGGCCGACGGCGGCCAACTGCGCGGCCTGCTCATCGGTTAGAGACGTGCCGAGCGGGGCCACGCCGAGGTACAGGCCGGCGCTGGCGATCGTGACGGCGACCGCGTCCATCGGGCCCTCGACGATCACCGGGACGGCGCCCTCGGCGAGCATCTCGTCGACGACACCGAACAGCTGCGCGCCCTTGTGGAACAGCGGGGTGTCGGCGGTGTTGAGGTACTTCGGTCCGGCCTTGTCATCATCGGTGAGGTCGGGGCGGCGGCGGCCGACGAAGCCGAGCACCTCGCCCTGGTGGATCACCGGGAACACCACGCGGTCGCGGAACCGGTCGATGAGGCGGCCGGTCCGGGCCTCTACAGCGACTCCGGTGGCGAGCATCTCGGCGTCGCTGACGCCGCGGCCGCGGAGGTGGTCGACCAGGTTGGTCCACCCGGCCGGAGCCTGACCGGGGCGGAACCACTCGTCGCCGGCGAGGTCGACGCCGAACCGGCCGGTGAGGTAGTCGCGACCCCACGAGTCGGTGAACCGGGACTCGAAGAAGGCCTGCGTGAGCTCGTTGATCTCGACCATGCGCTCACGCGTGACGGGGGAGGAGTG
>JAGQUI010000860.1 GCA_020438595.1 Propionibacteriaceae bacterium
GTCCTCGCCGAACGAGACGGGTCCACGCTAGCCTCCGGTCGGGAGGTTGTGTGCAGTCGAGCGCGCGCTCAAGACAGCCCCCGGGCTCGAAAATGTGGGAGCTGCTTGCGCTGGTGCTTCGGCGAGAGCGGGGGCCTATTCGTCACGGCCCTGCAAGGCCATGGCCGATAGGCGCGCGGCAAGGTCCGCTTGCCGATCCGCCGCTGCATGCTGGTAGATGAGGGCGGCCTGTGGCGTCGAGTGGCCGAGGCGGTCCATGAGTTCGCGCATCGTGGCGCCGGCCTGAGCGGCCATGGTGGCGCCGGTGTGGCGGAGGTCGTGGAAGCGCAGGTCTTGTCGGCCGATCGCCATGCGGGCGTGCTTGAAGACCTTGTACATGCTGCCGTGGTGCATGTGCTGTCCCTCGGTGTTCGGAAACACCAGACCGTCGAGGCCGGGCACTGCGTAGCGGTCGATGTGCGCTCGGATCAGGGGGACCAGGTGGGGCGGGATCGTCACGTCCCGGATCCCGGCGTCCGACTTGGGGGTCGACACCACCGGAGTGTGTGCCGTGGGCCAGGTGACGGCCCGGCGGATGTGCATCCAGCCGCCGCTGTCGTCAGCGGCCAGTTCGATGTCGTGGCGCCGGAG
>JAGQUI010000861.1 GCA_020438595.1 Propionibacteriaceae bacterium
AGGACCGAAGTTCTGCGCATGCAGATCGGCAGAACGGACCAATACGCCGTGCGGATCGTCACCCTGATCATCGATCTGATAGTGCTCTTCAGGCAGGCGTGACAGGCCGTTCGGCGAGATGGCATTGAAGGTACGGATGCGGAACATGGGGACGTCCTGTGGAGAAGCGTGACTAGGAAGCAGAGGGCCCTGGGCCCCGGGGCCCAGCAAGCGCGGCGACAAGGATCTAGCCGTGACTGGCGGCGAACTCGTGCATGTACTCCACCAGTGCCTGCACGCCGGCTTCGGGCATGGCGTTGTAGATGCTGGCCCGCATGCCACCCACCGCACGATGGCCCTTCAGTCCCAGCAACCCGCGCTCGACGGCACCAGCCAGGAAGGGTTTGTCCAGCGCGTCATCGGCCAGCGTGAAAGGCACGTTCATCCAGGAACGCGCGTTGGGATCGACCGGATTGCGGTAGAAGTCCGAACCGTCGATGGCGTCATAGAGCATCTGGGCCTTGCGCGCGTTGCGCTCACCCATCGCCTGCAGCCCGCCCTGTGCCTGCAACCACTCGAACACCAGTCCGGCCAGATACCAGGCGAAGGTCGGTGGGGTGTTCAGCATCGAATCGGCGGCAGCGTGCTTG
>JAGQUI010000862.1 GCA_020438595.1 Propionibacteriaceae bacterium
CACGATCTCCACCCGCTGACGTTCACCCACGCTCAAGGTGTGCACCGGGCGCAGCGGGTCCACGTCCAGGCCATAGGTGCCGGCCACGTCGCGGATGCGGCGGATCACTTCCGCCAGCGGTTGTGCCTTGTCCAGCCCCAGCCAGACGTTCTCCGCCGCCGTCAGCGTGTCGAACAAGCTGAAGTGCTGGTAGACCATGCTGATGCCCAGCTGCCGGGCCTGCGCCGGGCTGGCCACCTGCACCTGTTCGCCGTTGACGCGCACCTCGCCGGCGTCGGGCCGCACGGCGCCGTAGATGACCTTCATCAGCGTGGACTTGCCGGCGCCGTTCTCGCCCAGCACCGCATGGATCTCGCCAGGCGCCACGCGCAGGCTCACGTCGTCGTTGGCGACGACGGCCGGGTAGGCTTTGCGGATGCCGCGCAGTTCGAGTCGCGGAGTGGTCAACGGAGATCCTCCCGGGGAACGATTGTGGCGCCTCGCTGGTGGCGCACCTGCCCGGCGACCCAGGTCTTCACGAGGTGACGCTCGTCGGCCAGCGTGAGCCATGCGAACACGCGTTCGTGCAGCGTACGGACCAGGGCATCGCGGCGCACGCCCACCGGGCCGGCGGCCCAGTCCCAGACACA
>JAGQUI010000863.1 GCA_020438595.1 Propionibacteriaceae bacterium
CCGGATCTTCTCGATGGCTTGCGCGTCCAGCCCAGAGTCGATGACTACTGCGTTTACGTTGGCCACGTCAAGCCCGATACCTCGGCTGGTGATCCACAGGGCAACGGCCGCGGCGTCCGGCTGTCGGTCAATGACAGCGATTCCTCTCACGGCTTCTCCTTCGCGCTTCTATCGGTTACGCCGCGTGCCAAGAGTACTCGGCAACGGAGTTGCACCGACAGATGTCGAATTGTCACGCGATTCTGCAAGAAGGGCGCATCCACTGTCTCGTATCGCTCCCCGGGTAGGAGTCGAACCTACGTCGCTAATCCTGATTCAAAGTTTGGATTAGATGAGGCTTGTCAGGCTCCCGTAAGCCTTATTCTTAGCCTAGAATGTGCTCACTAGAACCCACTAAGTACCTCCTATTGGTCACGTAGCGGTCACGCCGTGACCAATGCGTGACCACAAGATTTGGAAGGGTCGATCATGGCGGATGACAAAAACACTTTTGGAAACATCCACAAACTGCCGTCAGGCAACTACCGTGCTCGATACACAGGCCCAGACGGGATCCGACACTCTGCGCCGATCACCTTCGCCACAAAGGGACCCGCTCAAGCCTGGTTGGTGAAAGAGAAGAAGCTCAT
>JAGQUI010000864.1 GCA_020438595.1 Propionibacteriaceae bacterium
GAAGGTGAAGATGGCCGAAGCCGTTCAGCTCGCCGGCTTGCACGGTCAGCTCCACGTGGACTGGGCGCTCGGACACGCCGCGACCTACGCCCGCTTCGCTGACGGTGACCTGGCCTCGATCCTGGCCGCGCACCCCGTCGGCGAGCGGCGCAGCGCCGACGATGGGCACTCACTCCAACAGGGCACGAGCGCCTGGGAAGGCTTCGGACAATGAGCACCAGCACCCGACCGGTCGACGAGGTCGTCACCTTGTTGCGCGAACTGCGCTTGCCGCACATGCGCCGCACCGCACCAGATCTCCTCGCGACCGCCAAAGCCCAACGCTGGGACCCCGCCGAAGCCGTCCGAGCACTGCTCGCCGAAGAACTCGCCGGACGCCAAGCATCATCGATCAACAGTCGCCGCAAGGCAGCCGGGTTCCCGACCGGCAAAACCTTCGACGCCTGGGACGAAACGATCTCGTCGATCCCCGCCCCGACCCAACGAGCGCTGCGGACACTCGAGTGGCTCGAACGTCACGAGAACGTCGTCGTGTGCGGCCCGTCCGGCACCGGCAAGAGCCACTTCCTCGAAGCCCTCGGCCATGCTGCGATCGACCACGGCGCCCACGTCTCCTGGTTCAGCCTCG
>JAGQUI010000865.1 GCA_020438595.1 Propionibacteriaceae bacterium
GATCATTCTCGTCATCGTGGTCCTGTATCTGATCATCAACCTGCTCGTCGATCTCTCCTATCGGCTGCTCGATCCGCGGGTGGAACTCGAATGAAGCGCGCCGACATCAGTTCCTGGCTCGCGCCGTTCGTGGCGCGGCCGATCGCCATGGTCGGTCTCGCCATCATCCTGCTCACCATCATTTGCGCGATCTTCGCGCCGGTCCTGGCGCCCTACGATCCGGCGGCGATCAACCCGATCATCCGCCTCAGCCCGCCCAACGCCGTGCACTGGTTCGGCACCGACCAGTTCGGCCGCGACACGCTCTCGCGCGTCATCTACTCGGCGCGCATGGCGCTGCTCATCGGCGTCGGCGTCGTCGGCTTCGCCCTCGTCACCGGCGTGCCCGTCGGCGTCTTCTCGGCGCTCTTCCCGCGCCTCGGCCATGTGCTGATGCGCATGATCGACGTGCTGATGTCGTTCCCGGCGCTGCTCCTCGCCCTCGGCCTCATCGTCGTGCTCGGCCAGAGCGTCGCCAACGCCATCATCGCCATCGGCGCGGTCTATCTCACCACGACGACGCGCATCATCTACGGCCTGACGCTGCGCCTGCGCACCGAGACCTATGTCGAGGCGGCGCGCAGCATG
>JAGQUI010000866.1 GCA_020438595.1 Propionibacteriaceae bacterium
GCCAGGACCCGCTCGCGAGGGGAAACATCGCTTGGACCCATTGGCACCAATCCACGTGAGACTCGGCGTGGATGGCTCGCTGACGCTGCGGTCGCCGGGCTCGAGGCCCGCGGCGAGTCGGATCGCTCCGTCGCGACGTTATGGTTTCGTCCGGGAGCGAGGCGAGGTGGCTCCGAGCACGAGCAGCGACGCGGTGATCGAGGTCGTGGACCTCCACCGCGAGTACCGGATGGGCGACGAGACCGTGTCGGCCCTGCGCGGCGTGGGCTTCACGGTGCGCTCGGGCGAGATGGTGGCCATCGTGGGACGCTCGGGCTCGGGCAAGACCACGCTGATGAACCTGCTGGGCTGCCTCGACCGCCCCACCCGCGGGAGCTACCGCCTCGGCGGCCACGACGTGCAGGGGATGGGCGACGACGCGTTGTCACGGCTCCGCAACGAGCACATCGGCTTCGTCTTCCAGAGCTTCCACCTGCTGCCGCGCTCGAGCGCCCTCAAGAACGTGGAGCTGCCGCTGGTGTACCGCGGCATACCGCGAGGGCGCCGGCGGGCGATGGCCACGGCGGCGCTGCAGCGGGTGGGCCTCGGCCACCGCGTGCACCATCGGCCCAACCAGATGTCGGGCGG
>JAGQUI010000867.1 GCA_020438595.1 Propionibacteriaceae bacterium
TTCGAAGGCCGGTCAGTCGAGAGGTTGTGTGCGCGGCCTCGACCGGATGCACCACGATGCGACGATCGCCAAGTTGCATCCCGCCCATGATTGCGTCGATACCGTCGACCACTGCCGCGTCGCTGCGCCAGTTCGTGGGCAGCGTGGCGTGATGGTCGGCGTGTTCCGCGGCGTCGAGGTAGCTGAAGACATCGGCACCGCGGAAGGCGTATATGGCCTGTTTGGGGTCGCCGATGAGAAGCAAGGTGCGGTGGCCGTGGAACGCACTGCGAAGGATGGTCCACTGTGCCGGGTCGGTGTCCTGGAACTCGTCGACGAGCACTACGCGGTAGGCGTCTCGCAGCCGCTGGCATGCTTGCTCGCCGGTGACCGGGTCGGTCAGCGCATCCCGCAGTCGCAGGACGAGATCGTCAAAGGTGACCACCCGCCGATCCCTCCGCCGACGGAGCACCTCGGCCCGTACGGCTCGCGCGAAGGAGAGTCTGGTCGCCTCGATGCTGCCGTCCGCGACGGGTCCGGCATCGAGTGACGCTTGCGGGTCCGTAACCGCTTCGCGGGCGATGGTGCACGCATCGGCGTACGAGATAGGTTCACCGGCAGGATGATGGCTTCCGTACTTGCGCACGT
>JAGQUI010000868.1 GCA_020438595.1 Propionibacteriaceae bacterium
CGATGTGCAACTCGACGCTCGTTCCGTCGGCGTTGGTGAAGGTGTAGTCCGAGACCTTCGGGAAGTCCTTGCCGATCTCCTCCTGACGCTCCAGCGTGGTGTCGAGTGTGAAGTGGCCGTCGGTGGAGAAGATGACGTCGCCGGTGGTGTGCTCCATCACGCCGAACAGCGGTACTCGGGTGAAGCCGAACTGCTCGCTGGCGACGAAGTCGTATAGCAACACTGTGTAGTCCGGAGTGGACAGGTGCCCCCACAGCCAGTGGTGCCATGCCTGCATCTGGTGGATGTTCATCCACTGGTGGTCGTGGTACCCGAAGCCCGTGACCTCTCGTGGTGCGCCGTTCACGGTGATGGTGCCGCTCACACGGTTGTTCGGTACGGACAGGTCGGTGTAGTAGAACTCATCGTTGTCGCCGAGCGCGATCACCGCGGTGCCCTGTCGGTAGGGCTTCACTACAGCCTCGAAGTGCAGGCTTGCACCGATGCCGTTGAGGGGTTCGATGTGCACGTCATACTGGGTGAAGTCGCCGACCGCGGAATGCGGGCCGGCGGTCACGTCGCACTTCTCGGTGCCGAAGCGGGCCTGGTCGGCCGGATAGAGCCAGTTGTCTTCGTAGGTTGCGCCGT
>JAGQUI010000086.1 GCA_020438595.1 Propionibacteriaceae bacterium
CCACGCCCAGCGTCTCGCCGGAGTCCAGGCTGAAGCTCAGTCCGTCCACGGCCTTCACCGGGTCGCCCTCGGTGCGGACGAGCTTCTGGGTGAAGGTGGGGAAGTACTTCTTCAGGTCGGTGACGGCCAGCAGGCTCATGGTTCTCTCCTACAGCCTCGGGGCGATCTGCTCGGCGAACAGCTCGGCACGCTTCGCCATCGGGATGTGGCAGCGCGAGTCGTGGTTGGGGTACGACTCGACGAGATCGGGAACCACTTCGTCGCACGCGCACGGCGCGGAGTCGCGGAACGTGCAGCGCGGGTGGAACGCGCAGCCGGGCGGGATGTTGATCAGGGACGGCGGGTTGCCCGCGACGGGCACCAGGCGCTCGGCCTTGAGCCGGTCCAGGCGCGGCATGGACGTGAGCAGTCCCCAGGTGTAGGGGTGGTCGGGCTGGTGGAACGCGCCGTCGACGTCGGCGTACTCGACGCACTTGCCGCCGTACATCACCAGCACGTCGTCGGCGATCTCCGCGACCACGCCGAGGTCGTGGGTGATCATGATGATCGCCGAGCCGAACTCGGCCTGCAGGTCGCGCATCAGGTCGAGGATCTGGGCCTGCACGGTCACGTCGAGCGCCGTGGTGGGCTCGTCCGCGATCAGCAGCTCGGGGTTGTTGATCAGCGCCATCGCGATCATCGCCCGCTGGCGCATGCCGCCGGAGAACTCGTGCGGGTACTGGTCGACCCGCCGGCCAGGGTTCGGGATGCCCACCCGCGCGAGCATCTCGATCACGGTCGTGCGGGCCGCCTTCTTCGAGACCTTCTCGTGAACCCGGATGGCCTCGGTGAGCTGCTGTCCTACTGTGTAGTACGGATGCATGGCCGACAGCGGGTCCTGGAAGATCATCGCGAGCTTGCGGCCGCGCAGGCTGCGCAGCTCCTCGTCCGAGATCTTGAGCAGGTCCTGGCCGTCGAGCAGGACCTCGCCGCCGATCCGGGCCCGGGAGCCGCGGTGCAGGCCCATGATCGCCAGGGAGGTCACGGACTTGCCCGAGCCGGACTCGCCGACAATGCCGAGGGTCTTGCCCTTCTCGAGGTTGAAGGTGAGGCCGTCCACCGCCTTGACCACCCCGTCCGGGGTGGGGAAGTGGACCTTCAGGTCGGTGACGCGCAGGAACGGATCGCTCATCAGCTCAGCTTCACTCTCGGATCGATGAACCCGTACAGGATGTCCACGACCATGTTCGCGATGACGATGAACGAAGAGACGATCATCACCAGGGCGACGATCGTCGGCAGGTCCATGTTGGTCACCGAGCGGACGGCGAGCCAGCCGAGCCCGTGCATCGAGAACACGCTCTCGGTGATGATCGCGCCGCCGAGCAGGCCGCCGAGGTCGAGGCCGGCCGCGGTGACGATCGGGGTGAGGGCGGCGCGCAGGCCGTGCCGGAAGATCACGGTGCCCTGGGCCACGCCCTTGGCGTTGGCGGTGCGGATGTAGTCCTCGCTGAGGGTCTCGATCATGTACGCGCGGGTGAGCCGGATGTAGCTCGCCGCGAAGAAGAACGCCAGCGTGATCCACGGCAGGATCAGGTTCTGGGCCCACGCGATCGGGTTCTCGGAGAACGGGACGAAGCTCGGGATGGGCACCCAGCCCCACTTGATGGCCGGGAAGGTCAGCAGGATCAGGCCGACGAAGAAGGTGGGCAGCGAGAAGCCGACCAGGGCCGCGCCTACGATCGAGCGGTCGGGCCATCGCCCCTTGTTCAGCGCTGCGGTGATGCCGCCGCCGACGCCGATCAGCATCCACAGCGTGAACGCGCCGACGGCGATGGACAGCGAGATCGGCCAGGCCTCGGCGACCATCTCGTTGATGGTGCGGTGCTGGCTGGGCGAGTAGCCCAGGCACGGGGCCGGGCAGTGCACGATCTGCTCCGGGTTGGACTCGCGGAGTGCCTCGTTGGCGGGGAAGTCACGGCCGACGAACAGGCCGGAGACGAAGTTGCCGTACTGGACGATGACCGGTTGGTCGTAGCCGAGGGCGATGCGGTTGCCCTCGAGGATGGTGGGGGTGCAGTTCTTGCCGCAGGTGTACTTGGCCGGATCGATCGGCGACGCGTAGAACAGCGCGAAGGTGGTCGCGGTGATCAGGAAGAGCATCGCGACGACCGAGACCAGCCGCCTGAGGAAGTAGTAGAACACGCCCGCTCCTTGGATGGCTGGGGGTGCGCCCGTAGGCGCACCCCCAACCCCTTACTGAATCAGTGCTTGACCGAGATGGTGGCGATGTCGTAGTAGCCCGTGAAGGTGCCGTTGACATACGCACCCTGCACGTTGCTGCCGCGGACGAACACGAAGTTGTCCACGATCAGCGGGATCACCGCGTAGTACTTGGTCACAGCCTCGGCGTCCAGGGCACCCCAGGCCTTGTCGGCCTCGGTGCCGGTGAGCGCGTACGCCGCGTCGATGCCCTTGTTGAACTCGGCGTTGTCGAAGTAGCCGTAGTCCTGACCAGGGCCACCGGCGCTGATCTGGCTCCGCGAATCCAGCAGCTGCGGGATCACCGTGGAGGCGGACGGGAAGTCCGCGCCCCAGCCGGCCCAGTAGACGTCGTACTTGGAGGCGGAGTCCGGCGACTGCAGCGTGCCGTAGTACTGGTCGGCCGGGATGCCGATCAGGTTGGTGTCGAAGCCTGCCGCGTCCCAACCGGTCTTCAGGCCGGAGAAGATCTTGTCCATGGTGTCCGACTTGCGGTACGCCACGTTGATCTTCACCGGGAGGGTCAGGCCGGAGGCCTCGAGGGCCGCCTTGGCCTGGGCCGGGTCACCCTTGTCGCCGGCGAGCAGCGGGGTGTCCGGGAACGCCGGCAGCGCCGGGTTGATCAGCGAGTTGACCGGCTGCGCGACCTGGTCGCCGCCGACGGCGGTGACGTAGGCGGCGCGGTCGGTGGCCAGGGCCAGCGCCTCGCGGGCCTTGTCCTTGCTCATCACCTTGGACTTGAAGTTCGGCGTCAGGTACCGGGTGTAGGGCGAAGCCACGATGTCGGTACGACCCTCGGCGCCGCTGGCGATGTTCGCGAGCGCGGTCACCGGGGCGGGGTCGTAGGTGATCGCGTTGGCGTCGTCACCCTGGTTGGCGATCAGCCGTTCGAAGACGGTCTCCTGGCTGAGCGACTCGTCCCAGGTGATCTTGTCGGGGTAGGCCTTGCGGACGTCGTCCGTCGCCGGATCCCACTGGTCGTTGCGGACGAAGGTGCCGCCGCTGTTCGGCGACCAGGTGCCGTCCAGCTTGTACGGGCCGTTGGAGAAGATCTGGAAGTTGGACTTGTCGCCCTGGTCCTTGTCCTTGCGGAACGCGCCGAAGGCGGTCATGGTCAGGGCCTGGTTGAAGTCGCCCGAGGGATTGGCCATCTTGAAGGTGATGGTGTTGCCGTCGCAGCTGACAGCCTTGTCGTACAGGTCCTGGCCGGTGCCGTCGTAGGGGCCCTTGTACTGCGAGGAGCCGTCCTTGGCCTTCGGGATGTCCAGGTACTGGATCGCGTAGTTCGGGCCGCCGGTGATCACGTCGACCGCGAAGGTGCGGGAGATGCCGTAGGCGTAGTCCTCGCAGGTGACGGCCTGGCCGTCCTCCCACTTGATCCCGTCCTTGAGGGTGAACGTCCAGGTCTTGCCGTCATCGCTCACCTGACCGGTGTCGGTCGCGGCGTCGGCGACCAGGGTCGCCTGCTCGGTGTTCGAGGTGACGGGCGACCAGGTGGTCAGCGTGCGAGCGAACGCGCGGTTGCCGAACTCGATGTCGACGCCCACGTAGGTGCGCTGCGGATCCCAGTGCTCGGTAGCGGTGCCGATCAGCAGGCTGAGCGTGCCGCCTGCGGTCGGGTTCGCCGCTTCGGCAGCGGACCCGCTGCTCGTGGACGTGGGGGTGGAACTACAGGCCGTGGTCAATCCCAGGGCCACTACTGCCGCAACGCCGGCGGCGATCTTGCTACGCCTCATTGGCGCTCTCCTTCATGTTGGTTGTACTGACAATCGGGTTCTTGGGGGCGGTCACTGGCGGTCCGCCTTCGGGTCCAGGGCGTCACGGAGTCCGTCGCCGAGGAGGTTGAACGAGAGCACCACCAGGAACAGGGTGACGCCCGGGAAGATGAAGTAGGCCGGATCCGAGGTGGCGTAGTGCACCGAATCGTTGAGGATCGAGCCGAAGGAAGGGGTGGGTGCCTGGATGCCGACGCCGAGGAAGCCGAGCGCGGCCTCGGTGGCGATGTTCTGCGGCATGATCAGCGTGGTGTAGACGAGGATCGGCGCCCACAGGTGCGGCAGCAGTTCGGTGAAGTAGACCCGGGCCCGTCCCGCGCCCAGCGACCGCGCCGCCTCCACGAACTCGCGTTCCTTCAGCGAGAGCACCTGGCCGCGGATGATCCGGGCGAAGTAGGGCCAGCCGAAGAAGCCCATCACGATGATCATGAACAGCATGGACGCAGGTGTGCGTTCGGTGCCCAGCGCGGTCTGCAGGGCGTCGATCACGATGGTCGACAGGGCGATCAGCATCAGGGTCTGCGGGAAGCTGAGCACGAAGTCGATCAGGCGGGAGAACCACCAGTCGACCCGGCCGCCCGCGGTGCCGGAAACGATGCCGATGGTCACGCCGATCACCACGGAGACGAACACGGCGCTGGTGGCCACGATCAGTGAGACCGTCAGGCCGGCGAGCACACGGGAGAACAGGTCGCGGCCGGTGCCCGGCTCGACCCCCATCGGGTGGGCCCAGGACACCCCGCCCATCGGTCCGATCGGGAGCGAACCGAGGCCGCCGACCAGGTCGGTGTTCGCGGTGTACGGGTCGATCCAGCCCATCTGGGTCATCAACGGGGCGGAGACGGCGAGCACGATGAAGAAGATGGCAGCGCCGAAGGCCACCATTGTGACCTTGTCGCGCACGAGTCGCGCTCGCGTGATCTGCCACGGAGTGCGTCCCGCGATCGGAACCGCGCCGTCGCGCGCTTCGACATCGACAGCGGTGCTGTCTGCCATCCGGACTCCCTCTTTCCCGTCCATGCGGCGGCAGACGGGCACTGCCTGATCCGTCACCCCACGGGTTCGTGCAATCTAGCACGCAGTTTCGGCCTACCGAAGAGCCTTGTGCCCCGGGGATAAGAGCGTGATCAGAGCGTTACCAAGGTGTGGTATTCATCGGGCGCTGAGCCACGCACGTCCGGATCACGCAGCCCGCCCGGGTTCAGTCGAGCCGGATCCCGAGCCGTTCGGCGAGGGCAGGGGCCAGGTCGAGCAATTGCTCAAGGCTGATGCTCGCGCCGCGCAGGCCCTCGATGTTGCCGACGTCGGCGAGGCGGGCGCCGCGCAGGTCGACGTCGGCCAGTCTCGACCCGGTGCCGTCGAGCCGGTCGATCCGGGTGCCCGGGAACGCGAGCCGGCTGGCCGTGGCGTGGCCCAGGTCGAGGTCGGTGATCACGCAGTCGGAGAACTCGACGTCGGTGAGCCGCGCCCCGCGCAGGTTCACGTAGCCGAGCTTGCACCGGCTGAACCGGACGCCGCGCCAGTTCGAGTCGTAGAGCTCCGCCGACCCGATCCGGCACTGCTTGACCTCGACGTTCCACCAGCCCGACTCGGGTGCGCTCAGCGCCACCAGTTCGAGCCGTTCGAGCACCGAGCCCGCCAGAGACGCCCCCGGCGCCGTCCAGGCGCGCGCGGTCACACCGGAGAGCAGGGACGAACCGAAGCGGCGACGGCCCGTCCAGGTCAGTTCGTCGGCGGTCAGGTCGCGGATCGCCACCTCGTCGAGGTCGTCCTCGCCGTCCACCGCGAGCGAATCCGGCACCGCGACGAGCGGGCCGAGCGCAGGCGGGCGCAGCCGCGGCGCGTCCGGGCCGTCCGGCTCGTTCCTGGTGGCCATGCCCGCACCCTACGCACCCCCGCCGACAGCCGCGGCCCAGGTCGGGGACGGTTCCCGGCGGTCCGGCTTTTCCACAGGTTCGGGCCTCGAACCGGGCCCTGTGGAAAAGGTGGACCGAGAAAGGAACCGTCCCCAACTCGGTCCGGATCAGGTGTCGTAGTCGTAGAAGCCCCTGCCGGTCTTGGTGCCGGCGCGGCCCTGGTCGAGGTAGCCCTTCAGGAAGGCGGCGTTGCGGGCCAGTTGCGCGTCGCCGGTGGTGCGTGCCCAGTAGTCGGTGATGTGCCAGGCCGTGTCGATGCCCACGTGGTCGAGCATCGCGAACGGCCCGTTGGGCATCCTCGTCACCGTCGTCCAGGCCCGGTCGATGTCCTCGATGGTCGCCACCTCGTTGGCGGCGAGGGTGATCGCCGCACCGTTCAGGGCGTTGTACATCGCGTTGAACACGTAGCCGGGGCTCTCGCGGTGGAGCCGGATCGGCACCTGGCCGATCCGGTCGGCGAAGCCGAGCAGCGTCGTCACCGTCGTCCCGGACGTGCCGGGGTGCGGCATCACGTCGACGATGTTGGCCGACCAGACCGGCTGGTGGAAGTGCAGGGCGGCGAAGCGGTCCGGACGCCCGGACGCGTCCGCGAACATCGACGGCAGCAGCGAGGACGTGTTGGTGGCGAAGATCGTCCGCTCCGGGCAGTGCCGGTCGAGTTCGGCGAACACCCGGCCCTTCAACTCGGGATCCTCCGGAACCGACTCCGACACGAGGTCCGCGTCGACGGCGGCCGCAGCCACGTCCGTGGTGCGGACGAGGCCCGCGACCGCGGCGGCCACGTCCACCCCGGCGAAGGCGGGGTCGTCGGCGACGTGGCGGGCGAGCCCCTCGAGCCCCGCTGCCGCCGCGTCCAGTGCCCCCACCGACTCGTCGAGCAGTACCACCTCGAAGCCGTGCGTGGCGCACTGCAGTGCGATCTGCCGGCCCATCGTGCCCGCGCCGACCACCAGCACCCTGCGAATCTCCGCTGCGTCCATCGTCGCCTCCTCGTCTCGCTACTGATCCTGCACCTGCGGTCCGGGGCGGGACGGAGACCGCCGCCCCGGTCGGCCATGGACCGGGGCGGCGGCGGGAGGGCCCGGCTGGTTGGCGGTTGCCGGCCCATCTCCGGGAGGGGTGGCTCAGTGGTGGAAGGTGACCGCCTTGAAGTCCTCGGTCTGCTTGCGGATACCCACTTCGGTGGGGAAGCGCTCGATCGAGGAGGCCCCGTAGAACCCGACGATGCCCTCGGTGTGGTCGAGCACGTACTGCGCGTCCTCCGGATTGGCGATCGGGCCGCCGTGGCACAGGCACAGGATGTCGGGGTTCACCGTCTTCGCGGCGTCCGCGAGTTCCTGCACCTTCACCGCCGCCTGCTCGAGCGTGAGCGCGGTCTGGGCGCCGATCGTGCCGGACGTGGTCAGGCCCATGTGCGGCACCAGGATGTCGGCGCCGGCAGCGGCCATCGCCCTGGCCTGGTCGGTGTCGAACACGTACGGCGAGGTGAGCAGGTCCATCTCGTGGGCGAGCCGGATCATGTCGATCTCCGGGCCGTAGCCCATCCCGGTCTCCTCCAGGTTGGCCCGGAACACCCCGTCGATCAGGCCCACCGTCGGGAAGTTCTGGACGCCGGCGAAGCCGATCTCCTTCACCTGCTTCAGGAAGTACGGCATCACCCGGAACGGGTCGGTACCGTTCACGCCGGCCAGCACCGGGGTGTGCTTCACGACCGGCAGCACCTCGTTGGCCATCTCCATCACGATCGCGTTCGCGTCGCCGTAGGCGAGCAGGCCCGACAGCGAGCCGCGTCCGGCCATCCGGAACCGGCCGGAGTTGTAGATGACCAGCAGGTCGATGCCGCCGGCCTCGGCGGACTTGGCGGTGATGCCGGTGCCGGCGCCACCGCCGATGATCGGCACCCCCGCGTCCACCTGGGCGCGGAACCGCTCGAGGATCCCGGTTCGACTCGTCACTTCTGGTCCTCCTTCTCACTTGTGGTGATGCGGGCGTGCAGGGCCTCGGCCATCGCGCGCCCGAAGCCCGGATCGTTGATCGCCTGGTCGAGCTCGTGCACGACCACGGCGCTGCCGGCCAGTCCTTCGCGCAGGGCTGCGAACAGGCGGTCGTCGGCCGCCGCGTCGCGGAACGGCGCGCCGTCCACGTCGATCGCACTGACCCCGCGCAGCGGCACGAACAAGTCCGTGGGGCCGGTGGCCGCCGCGAGCTTGGCCGCGATTCGCCGGCCCAGCCCGGCCATCTCGTCGGGCGTCGTGCGCATCAGGGTCACCGTGGGGTTGTGCACGTACAGGTTGCGGTCGGCGAACGGCGCCGGGACGGTGTCGATCGGCCCGAAGTTCACCATGTCGAGCGCGCCCAGGCTGACCACCTGCGGCAGCGCCGTGGCCCCGGCGATCTCGAGCCGGTCCGGCCCGGCCGACAACACGCCGCCGACCAGGTCGTCGGCCAGCTCGGTGGTGGTCAGGTCGCACACCCCCGCGAGCAGCCCGGACTCCACCAGCTTCTCCATCGCCCGGCCGCCGGTGCCGGTGGCGTGGAAGACCAGCACCTCGTAACCCAGTCCGGTCAGCGTCTCCCGCGCCTCGTTCGCCGCCGGCGTCGTGACGCCGAACATCGTCACCCCGATCAACGGCTTGTGCTCACCCGCCGGTTCCGAGAGCCGGGCCTCGAACGCCGTCGCCATGCCGGCGATCGCCGCGCACGCGTTGCCGAGCACCATCGCCGAGATCGAGTTGATCCCGGCCACGTCGACCACCGAGTACATCAGCGTGGTGTCCACCTCGCCGACGTACGGCTTCACGTCCCCGGACGCCATCGTCGAGACCAGCAGCTTGGGGAACCCCACCGGCAGCGCCTGCATCGCCGGGGCCGCCACGGACGAGCCGCCCGAGCCGCCGATGGCGAGCAGGCCGTGGATCCGTCCCGCTTCGGCCAGGTCGCGCACCACGGCCGCGGCACCGGCACCCATCACGCCCATCATCTCGCCCCGGTCCCGGCGCGCGCGGACCTCGGCGGCGTCCACGCCCGCGGCGGCGATCACCGCGTCCGAGGTGACATCGGCGAGATCGCTGGTGGAGAAGGACCCCGTATCGATGGCGAGGGTCGCCACCCCGAGCTCGTGCAGTCGATCCAGCAGCCAGGCGTACTCCTCACCCTTGGTGTCGAGGGTGCCCAGCACAGCAACAGTGGCCATGGCCCACTCCTTCGTGTCGCTCCTTTCCACGCTATTGCCGTGCCTCCCGCAGCGACTGGGCCAATTCG
>JAGQUI010000869.1 GCA_020438595.1 Propionibacteriaceae bacterium
GGCGGCGATGACCACCTGCTCGGCGGTGAACTCGTCACCGGCCTCGGTGCGCAGCCCATAGCCGTTCTCGGCGCGGCCGGCGAAGCGGGTGTGGCTGGCGTACACGCTCACGTTGGGGGAGGACCGCCGGTAGTGCTCGCCGCCGGCCGCCAGCGGGTCGATGCGGCCGAACACCCGCGAGACGATGTCGCTCCAGCGCACCCCGTCGATGTGGGCGTCCACCCCGAACCGGGCCGAGTCCCGCACCGTCTGGGCCACCTCGGCGGCGTAGACGAACATCTTGGTCGGGATGCAGCCCACATTGAGGCAGGTGCCGCCGAACACGCCCTGCTCGCAGATCGCCACCTTCTTCTCGGCGTAGCGCTCGTCGAGAATCGTGTTGCCCGAACCGGTTCCGATGATGGCGATGTCGAAATGCTCCACAAGACTCCTCATCCTCGCCCCGCAGCCACCGTATCGAGATGGGCGAGATAGAAATCCAGCCAGCCGCCCAACTCCCGGAAGGCCGCGGCCCGCGGCTCGGCCAGCGACAGGAACACGTCGTGTTTGGCGTCCGGGATCGGCACGACGGTGGTGCGGTTGCCGATGCAGCCGGCCCACCGGGCGATCTGGGTGACGTCGAGGAC
>JAGQUI010000870.1 GCA_020438595.1 Propionibacteriaceae bacterium
TCGGTGGCGGTGGCCGGGTGCGTGTGGTCCGGCCGGATCACGTTGTGCTCGTCGCCGTCGCCGACCACCTCGAGGTAGAGGTGGTTGGCGCTGCGTCCGCGGGTGAGTGCGGTGTAGGCCAGCTGCCGCGGCTCGGAGCCGCTGAGCAGGGTGTGACTGGTGTCGGCCGTGACCCCTTGGGCAGTGTGGATCGTGCAGGCGTAGCCGAGCTCGACGGAGGCGGCGACGTAGCCCGCTGGCAGGTCCACGAAACGCCCGTTCTTGGCGTGCTGAACGCTGATCGTGCCGTTGTGGCTGACTGCGGTGACGGTCCAGCGGTCGCCGTTCTTGACCCAGTCGGTCGCGGCGATTCGCAGGGTCCGGTCGTTGCTTCGGGTGATCACGGTGTCACCGACAGATGCGAGGTTGCCGTCGGCGAGGGTGACGGTGCGAGTTGGTGCACTGCCTTGGTCCTCGAGGCGGTACTGACGTGCTCGGTGGTTCAGCTCGGCGACCAGGTCGCGGGTGGGGGCGAGCATGATGGCGTCGGTGCCTGCGGCGTGGCTGGCCCGCCACGCGGTGAACACGGTGTCGGTCATCGTGGCCAAGTCGCCGACGTGGACGCGGTCACGGTCCAGGTAGAAGCC
>JAGQUI010000871.1 GCA_020438595.1 Propionibacteriaceae bacterium
GAAAGAGTCCGTGGGGCCCATGAACCCGGAGGCCACGCGCCTGACTCCCTTCGGCGACGGCGCCACCCTGGCCACCCTGGAACGGGACGGCTTCCGGGTTTGCGTCACCAACCGGGGGGCGGCCCTGGTATCCCTGGTTTTCCCCGACGGCACCGACGTGGTGCTGGGCTACGGCGACGGGGCCGGCTACCGCGACGACGGCTACTACATGGGGCCGGTGGTGGGGCGCTATGCCAACCGCATCGCCGGCGGCCGGTTCGACCTGAACGGCCACACCTGGACCCTGGATCCCAACGAGGGCGCCAACCAGCTGCACGGCGGGCCCGACGGCTTCGGCCGCCGGGACTGGTCCCTGGATACGGACGCCACCAACGGCCACCCGGCCGTGCGCCTGACCCTGGACAGCCCCCACCTGGACCAGGGCTTCCCCGGCCGGGTGTCGGCCGAGGCCCTTTACGAACTGGAACCGGGCGGCCTGCTGCGCCTGACCCTGACGGCGGCGTCGGACCGGCCCACGGTGGTCAGCCTGACCTCCCACGCCTACCTGAACCTGGCCGGCGGCGGCACCGTGGCGGGCCACGAGATGCGCCTGTATGCCCGCCGCTACACGCCCCTGGACGGCGCCT
>JAGQUI010000872.1 GCA_020438595.1 Propionibacteriaceae bacterium
CCACGACACACGTATGGACGTACCCGGCGGCGATCGCGGTGACCGTGCGGCCAGCCAGCGGCCCGGTGGTGTTCACCGCGACCGGGACTGTCGAGTTGGTGATGGAGTTGTCACCCAACTGCCCGGAACCGTTGTAGCCCCAGCAGTAGGCCTGGCCGCTGGCCGCGACACACGTGTGGAAGTACCCAGCGGTGATCTCGATGACCGTCTTGCCGGCCAAGGCACCGGCGGTGTTCACGGCGACCGGGACCTTCGAGTCGGTGGTGGAGTTGTTGCCCAACTCTCCGCCGCCGTTGTAGCCCCAGCAGTAGGCCTGGCCGTCGGCCACCGTACACGTGTGGTGGCGTCCGGCGCTGATGGCGCTGACCGTCTTGCCAGACAGTGCCCCGGTGGTGTTCACCGCGACCGGGACCTTCGAGTCGGTGGTGGAGTTGTTGCCCAACTGCCCGAAGGTGCTGTCGCCCCAGCAGTAGGCCTGGCCGTCGGCCACCACGCACGAATGGGAGAGCCCGGCGCTGATCGCGGTGACCGTCTTGCCGGCCAGTGCCCCGCCGATGTTGACCGCCACCGGCACGCTTGAGTTGGTGGTGGAGTTGTCACCCAACTGCCCATTGCCGTTGGCG
>JAGQUI010000873.1 GCA_020438595.1 Propionibacteriaceae bacterium
CACCGAGACGGTCGACCGCCCGGTTCGGCCCGATGTTCACCCCCTCGTAAGGGGGGGGCGTCCGGATCAGGCCAGCGAGGCCGAGAGGGTGATCTCCACAGCGGCGAGCGCCTTGGAGATCGGGCACGCCTTGCTGGTGGCGGCGGCCAGCTCCTGGAACTCGGCGTCGTCGATGCCCGCCACGGTGGCGGTGGTGACGAGATCGATGCGGGTGATCCCGAAGCCGGTGTCGCCCTTCTCGAGCACCACCTTGGCGGAGGTGGCCACCGACTGCGGTTCGTGGCCGGCCTTGGCCAGCTCGTTGGAGAGGGCCATCGAGTAGCACGAGGCGTGGGCGGCGGCCACGAGCTCCTCGGGGTTGGTGCCGGCGCCGTCCTCGAAGCGCGTGGAGAACGAGTAGGCCCCGGACACGGCCCCGCTCTGGGTGGAGAACGAGCCGTCGCCGTCCTTGAGGGTCCCGTTCCAGGTGGCGTCGGCGGATCGGATGGGCATGGCGGTGCTCCTCAGCGGGTGGTCGGTCGGTGTTCGGGAGGAGGGTACGGGGCGAGTCCGTCGATCCCTCCGGCGTGGCTCGATCAGGCCTCGGCCGAGGCCAGGGCGGCGCGCGCAACCTCGGCGGCCCA
>JAGQUI010000874.1 GCA_020438595.1 Propionibacteriaceae bacterium
GGCCAGCGCTTCGAGGTCATTCGCGGCACGGTGCCGCCGGTCGGCGGATTCCCGAGCGGCTGCCGCTTCCGCAACCGCTGCGACTGGGCGAATGAGCGCTGCATGAGCGAGCCGGCCACCGAGACGCTTGCCAACGGGCACCGGTTCAAGTGCTGGAACCCGGCCGTGCAGCGGGAGAATGCGGCATGAGCGCGCTGGTCGAGGTCCGCAATCTCTATTTCCGCTATGCCACCGGGCGCCGGTCCAACGCCGATTCCTGGACGCTGACCGACATCAATCTGTCGCTGAAGGCGTCCGGCACGCTCGGCATTGTCGGCGAGTCCGGCTCGGGCAAGTCGACGCTGATCCGCATCATGTGCGGGCTGATCCCGGCCAACAAGGGCGAGATCGTCTTCGACGGGCGCAACATCAACGACTGGCTGGCGAGGGACGGGCGTGGCTACCGCACGCGCAACCAGATCGTCTTCCAGAATCCGCGCCGCTCGCTCGATCCGCGCATGACCATCGGCACCTCGCTCAGCCAGCCGATCCGCGCGCTGGAGCGACGCATTCCGGGCACGGCGGAGCTTGCCAGCGGGCTCGACCGGGTGGGCCTGTCGCCGACGCTGCTTGATCGCTACCCG
>JAGQUI010000875.1 GCA_020438595.1 Propionibacteriaceae bacterium
CAGCATGCTCGGGCAGGCCTCGGAAATCATCTGGCCCGACCTCCCCCCGCGGCCCGACCCGACCGTTCCGCCGGTTGCCGAAATGCGCAATGTCTACACCGATACCGGCCTGCACGACGTGTCTCTCGATATCCGCCCGGGCGAAATCGTCGGCTTGATCGGGCTGGTCGGGGCAGGACGCACCGAAATCGGTCACGCGCTCTTCGGGGCGGACCGGATCGTGTCGGGCAGCTACAAGATCGACGGCGTGGAGTACCCGCGCCTGACCATTCCCAAGGCGGTGGAGCTCGGCGTGGCGCTGGTGCCCGAAGACCGGCGCAAGCAGGGCCTCGTGCTCACCCAGACAACCCGGCCCAATATCAGCCTCGCCTCGCTCGCCAAGATCTCGAACGGCGGCATCCTGAAACCCCGCACCGAGCGGGAACGGGCGAAACGGATGATCGAGCATTTCGGCATCGTGCCCGGCAAGATCGACGGCGAGGTCGCGTTCTATTCCGGCGGCAACCAGCAAAAGGTGCTGTTGTCGAAATGGGCGGTCGACAGACCGAAGATCCTCATTCTCGACGAGCCGAGCCGCGGCGTCGACATCGGCGCGCGCCAGCGCATTCACGAGTTCATCGTC
>JAGQUI010000876.1 GCA_020438595.1 Propionibacteriaceae bacterium
TGATCTACAAGGGACGCATCGTGGCCCAGCTCGACCCGGCCACGGCCACCCCCGAGGAGCTCGGCTCCCACATGACGGGAGCTCACCGGTGAAGCAGCGGATCGGCCTCCAGGTGGCGGCACCGGCGCTGGCCATCGGGTTCGCCCTGCTCGTGTCGGGGCTCATCCTCCTGGCCACCGGCTACAGCCCGGCCGAGGTGCTGCGCGTGGTGCTGGAGGACGGCTTCGAGCGCGAGCGCATCGTCGAGATGCTCAACCGCGCCGGGCCGTACTACATCTCCGGCGTCGCGGTGGCCGTCGGGTTCAAGATGAACCTGTTCAACATCGGCGTGGAGGGCCAGTACAAGGTGGCCGCCCTCTTCGCGGCGTGGGCCGGTGCCAGCGTGTCCCTCCCGGGCCCCCTCCACGTGCTGTTCATCCTGCTCGTGGCCACCGTCGCCGGCGCCGCCTGGGCCCTGATCCCGGCGATCCTCAAGGTGACCCGGGGCGTGAGCGAGGTGATCTCCTCGATCATGCTCAACTCCATCGCCTTCGGGGTCACCGCGTTCCTGCTCGAGCGGTTCTTCCGGGCACCGCGGGGCAAGTACCCCGGCACCGTGGGCACGGTGCCCCTGGAGTCCTCC
>JAGQUI010000877.1 GCA_020438595.1 Propionibacteriaceae bacterium
TCCGGGTCAGGCGATCAGGTCTCCCGATCAGATCACCAGCGACGCGTGCAATGGCAGGGCACTGTTCCAGCGCTCGCGGCCATTGAGCGCCGCCAGTTCGATCAGCACGGCGGCGCCTGCCAGGTCGACCTGCAACTGCCCGAGCAGGGCGCACGCGGCGGCCAGGGTGCCGCCGGTGGCGAGGACGTCGTCGACCAGCAGGACGCGTGCGCCTGCCGGCAGTGCGTCGGCGTGGAGTTCCAGGCGGTCTTCGCCATATTCCAGCGCATACGCCTGCGACAGCGTGCGCCCCGGCAGCTTGCCCGGCTTGCGCACCGGCACGAAGCCGGCGCCAAGCGCACGCGCCAATGGCGCGCCGAGGATGAAGCCGCGCGCCTCGATGCCGACCACCGCATCGATCGCCTGCCCGCGCCACGCTGCTGCCATCGCCTCGATCGTCGCGGCGAAGGCAGCGGCATCGGCCAGCACCGGGGTGATGTCCTTGAACACGATACCGGGCTTCGGAAAGTCGGGCACATCGCGGATCAGCGCGGTCCAGTCGTTCATGGGGCACCTCTTCGTGGAAGCTGCACATCATGCCGGGTCGATGCCGAGGCTGCGAGGTCGAACCTGCAGGCCCGCG
>JAGQUI010000878.1 GCA_020438595.1 Propionibacteriaceae bacterium
GGCCGCGTTCCTCGACCACGCGCCGGTGAAGATCGCCCTGCTCAACAACTCCGTGTACGGCATGGTCCGCCAGTGGCAGACCCTGTTCTACAATCATCACTACTCCGCCACGAACCTGCTGGACGGCGAGAACATGTCTGACATCGTGGACGTGCCGGACTTCGTGAAGCTCGCCGAAGCATACGGCTGCGTGGGCATGCGCGCGTTCACCAAGGACGAGGCCATCGAATGCATCAAGAAGGCCAACGAGATCAACGACCGTCCGGTGCTGATCGACTTCCGCGTGTGGAAGGACGCCATGGTGTGGCCGATGGTCGCAGCCGGCGACTCCAACGACAACGTCACCTACATGCCCGGTGTCAAGCCTCTGCAGCGCACCGGCGAGAACGAGTGAACGAGTAGAGCGTAAGGAAGGACATTTCGATCATGGCAAATTATCCTGCATCCCAGCCGGGTTCCAAGCGTCATACGCTATCCGTGCTCGTCGAGAACCGTCCGGGCGTGCTGGCGCGTATCGCCGGCCTGTTCGCCCGCCGCGCGTTCAACATCAACTCGCTGTCCGTCTCCCCCACCGAACGTCCGGACATTTCCCGCGTCACCGTCACGGCCGACGTGGAGGA
>JAGQUI010000087.1 GCA_020438595.1 Propionibacteriaceae bacterium
TTCGCCCGGTTCACCTCGAGGTAGTCCATGGCCGCACCCTAGCGACGTGTCGCGATCCGGCCATCAGGGCCCCCGGATGTGGCCCCTGTGACAGCTGGGACGGGTTCGGTGGCCGAATCGCGACAACCCGCTCGTGACGCGATCTGGCCGCGGAATCCGTCACACGTTGCTCAGCCGTCACATCTGGGCGCAACAGCGGCTGGATCGCGACAGGCACAATCGAGGCATGAGCCACCCGATCGAGGAATACGGCCTGCTCAGCAACTGCCGCACCGCCGCGCTGGTGTCGCGGCACGGCAGCATCGACTGGTTCTGCCCGCCCCGATTCGACTCGGCGTCGGTGTTCGGGGCTTTGCTCGGCGATGAGGACCACGGCCGCTGGGTGCTGCGTCCCCGCGACCCGGACGCGAGGTCGAGCCGGCACTACGACGGCGACACCTTCGTGCTGGTCACGCGCTGGGAGACCGCGTCCGGCGTGGCCGAGGTGCACGACGTCATGCCGATCGACCACGAGCGGCTCGACATCGTGCGCCGGGTGGTCTGCATCCGCGGGCGCGTCGAGTTCGCGACCAGGCTCACAATGCGGTTCGACTACGCCCGCGCGATCCCGTGGGTGCGGCAGGTCGGGACCGCCGACGAGCCAGCCCTCGAAGCCACCGCCGGACCGGACGCACTGCTCGTCCGCGGCGTCCGGCTGGCGCCGGGCGACCACGCGCACTCCGGCTCGTTCACTCTGGGCGAGGGCGACGTCGTCGACCTGGTGGCGTCCTGGCACCCGTCCCACACCGACGACCCGGGCCCGCTGGACGTCGACGCCGCGCTCGCCCGCACGAGGGACTGGTGGCGGGAGCGGGCCGGGCAGATCGACCACTCGGGTCCCCACCACGACGAGGTCGTGCGCTCGCTGCTCGTGCTGCACGCGCTCAGCCACCGCGACACCGGCGGGATCGTCGCCGCCGCGACCACCTCACTGCCCGAGGAGATCGGTGGTGCCCGGAACTGGGATTACCGCTACGTCTGGCTGCGCGACGCCGCCCTGACGCTGGAGGCGCTCGTCGCGCACGGCTTCCTCGGCGTGGCGCAGGACTGGCGGCGCTGGCTGCTGCGCGCGGTCGCGGGCGACCCGGCCCAGATGCAGATCATGTACGGCATCGCGGGTGAGCGGGACCTGGCCGAGCGGGAACTGGTCAGCCTGCCCGGCTACGCCGGTTCGGCGCCGGTACGGATCGGCAACGGCGCGGTGTCCCAGTACCAGGCCGACGTCGCCGGCGAGGTGCTCGTCTCGCTGGAGGCCGCGCGGCAGGCCGGACTGGCCGAGGACGAGTTCTCCTGGCCGCTGCAACAGGCGATCATCGACCACGTGCGCGACCGGATCGACCGCCCGGACCGGGGGATCTGGGAGATCCGCGGGGAGCCACGGATGTTCACCCAGTCCCGGGCGATGATGTGGGCCGCCTTCGACCGGGGCCTGCGGGCGGTCGAACGCGACGGGCTGCCCGGTGATGTGGACGCGTGGACGGCGGCCCGCGACCGGCTCGCGTCCGAGATCGACTCCCGCGGCGTGGTGGACGGGCACTTCGTGCAGGCCTACGGGTCCGACGAGGTGGACGCCGCGCTGCTGCTGCTCCCGCAGGTCGGCTACTGCGCGCCGGACGACCCGCGGATGCTCGCCACCGTCGCACGGATCGAGCGCGACCTGATGGGCGACGGCTTCGTGCACCGGTACCGCACGGCCGCAGGCACGGACGGTCTGGCCGGCGGGGAGAACGCCTTCCTGGCGTGCAGCTTCTGGCTCGTCGAGCAGTACGCGATGAGCGGACGCCCGGACGACGCGGCGGCGTTGATGGACCGCGTCTGCGCGGCGTCCAGTGACCTCGGCCTGCTCTCGGAGGAGTACGACCCGGCGTCCGGCCACCAGGCGGGGAACGTGCCGCAGGCCCTGTCCCACCTCGCCCTCGTCCGCGCGGCGGACGCGCTGGCCGGCCACGGCGGCCGCGCCGCCCACCGGAAGTAGCCGGGTGGACCGGGTCCGGAACCGTCCCCGACCTGGTCCGGCTACTCGGCGGCGAGGATCGACAGGACGTCGTCGGCGTACTGCTCGCACTTCACCTTGCCGACGCCGGGGATGGCGAGCAGGCCGGCGGTGTCGGTGGGGCGGTCCTCGGCGATCGCCATCAGGGTGGCGTCGGTGAAGATCACGTAGGCGGGCACCGAGCGCTCCTTCGACAGGGCGAGACGCCACGCGACCAGGCGGGTGTAGGTGTCCTCGTCGTAGCCCGGCGGGCAGTCGGCGTGGCGGCGCAGCTTGCGCTCCGCGCCCGTGTGCAGCGGCTTGCCGCAGACCCGGCAGGTGGCGCTCAGCGCGGAGGTTGGCTTGGCCCGCTTGCCGGCCCGCACCGGGGCCGGCGCCGGACGCGCGGCGATGCCGTCGAGGAACCGGGACGGCTGCCGGTTCCCTCCGCCGCCGCGCCGCGAGCGCGACCAGCAGATCAGCAGCTGCCGCTTCGCGCGCGTGATGCCGACGTAGAACAGCCGGGCCTCCTCGGCCACCTGCTCGGGGCCGGCGGCCAGCGACAGCGGAAGAGTGCCCTCCTGCACCCCGACCAGCGCCACGGCGGACCACTCCAGGCCCTTCGCTGCGTGCAGCGTGGACAGCGTCACCCCGTCCGAGCTGAGCGGGTGCTCGGCCTGGGCGCGCGCGGTGAGTTCCTCGACGAAGGCGCCCAGCGTCGCGGTGCCCTCCCCCGCCGCGGCCAGGGTGGACGCCGCCACGTCCTCGGCGAGCGCGAGCACGGCGGCCAGCGACTCCCAGCGCTCCCGCACCCGGCCCTGGCCGGACGGCGGCTGCTCCGTCCAGCCGACGCGGCCGAGCACGTCGCGGCAGGCGTCCACCGCGCCCTCGCCGGGGTCGCGCCGGGACCGCTCGGTCAGTGTGCCGATCACCTGGCGCACCTCGGGACGGTCGTAGAAGCCCTCCCCGCCGCGGACGGTGAACGGCACCCCTGCCTGCGCGAGCGCCGACTCGAACAGCGGCGACTGCGCATGCACCCGGTACAGCACGGCCTGCTCGCGCCACGGCACCCCGGCCTCGTGCTGCTCGACCAGCCAGCGCGCCACCGCCGTGGCCTCGTCGTACTCGCTCGCGCAGGGCAGCACCCGGGGCGCGGGGCCCGGTTCGCACTGCGACTCCAGCACCACGGTGCCCAGCCGGGTGTTCCGGGCGACCTTGTTGGCCAGCTCCACCACCTGTGGCGTGGAGCGGTAGTCGCGCACCAGCCGCACCACGGTGGCGTCCGGGAACCGGCCCGAGAACCCGGTCAGGTAGGCGGGGGTGGCCCCGGCGAAGGAGTGGATGGTCTGGGCCGGGTCGCCCACCACACAGTGGTCGCGCCCGGTACCCCACCAGTGGTCGAGCAGGGTCTGCTGGACGGGGTTCACGTCCTGGTACTCGTCGACGACCAGGTGGCGATAGGTGGCCCGGACCTCCTCGGCGATGTCGGCGTGCTCGCCGAGCAGCGCCACCGCGCACAGCAGGATGTCGTCGAAGTCGATCACGCCGCGGTCGGACTTCACCTGCTCGTAGCGGCCGAGCACCCGGCCCACCTGGGCGGCGTCGAGGCCGGACACCTCGCGTCCGGCCGGCTCGGCGAGTTCGGCGTAGTCAGCGGGTGTCACGTTGGTCACCTTCGCCCACGACACCTCGGTGAGCAGGTCGCGCAGCGTGCTCGAATCGGGGCTGAGCCGCAGCCGGCGGGCGGCCTCCGCCACCATGCCCATGCGCTCGTCGCTCACCGCGGGCAGCTGCGAGCCGTACGCGCGCGGCCAGAAGTACTGGGCCTGGCGCAGTGCCGCGGAGTGGAAGGTGCGTGCCTGCACCGCCGGGACGCCGAGCCCGCGCAGGCGCGACCGCAACTCACCGGCGGCCCGGGTGGTGAAGGTGACCGCCAGCACCGCGTTCGCCGTGTAGGTGCCGGTGGCGACGCCGTATGCGATCCGGTGGGTGAGCGCGCGGGTCTTGCCGGTGCCGGCGCCGGCGATCACCACGACGGGGGCGCCGAAGCTGGTCGCCACCTGCTGCTGCTCCGGGTCGAGCCCGGCCAGCAGGTCGGAGGTTTCGGCGATCACGGGAGACCACCTTACGGAGTCGATGTGACACAACAGTCGGTGGCCACCCCTAGGGTGTGTTGCACCATGCAGTTCCACCACGCGCGCACCGCCGCAGAGCTCGTCGAACAACTCGTCGCACTGTGGTCGGGGCCGCACCCGGACCCGTTCGCGTTCGACCTCGCGGTGGTGCCCGGCACCGGCTTCCAGCGTTGGCTCTCCCAGCAACTGGCCACCGCCGACGACCCGGCCGGGGTGTGCGCCGGGGTCGAGTTCGCCACGCTCGAGGCCCTGGAGTGGCGCCTCGACGGACGCGACGACCCGTGGCGTCCCGAGCGGCTGGTCTGGCTCGTGCAGCAGGTGACGACGACGTCGGACGATCCCGAACTGGAGGTGCTGCGCCGCCACCTCGGCGCGTCCAGGGAGACCTTCAGCGCCGGCCGACGGATCGCCGGCCAACTCGCCGGGTACGCCCGGCACCGCCCGGAGATGCTCGCGGCCTGGGCCGACGGCTCCGACACCACCCCGGACGGCGCTCCGCTCGCCGAGAACGCGTGGCAGGCACACCTGTACCGGCGGCTGGTCGCCGAACTCGGCGCGAGCCCGCTCGAGCGCAGGGCCGCCCTGCTCGGACGGCTCCGCGACGCCCCCGTCGAAGGGGTGCCGCAGCGCGTCGCCGTGCTCGCGCCGCGTCGCCTCGATCCGGCCACCCTCGAACTGCTGGCCGCGCTCGGCACCCACCACCGGCTCGACGTGCTGCTGCTGGCACCCGCACCCTCGCGCAGGCCCGTGCCCGGCACGGCCGGCCTGCGCAGGTCCGAGTTCCGCCGCCCGGCCGGCCACCCGCTGAACCTGGCCCTCGGCGCGGTCGCGGACGAGGCCGCGCTGCTGGTGGCGAGCCACGACACCGACCCCGCAGCAGGGAGCGAGGGCGGAAGCACCCCCACCACCACCGAGCCTTCCCCGGGGAGCGGGAGCGGGACCAACACCCTGCTGGGTTGGCTGCAGGCCGACCTGGCCGCAGACGTGCAGCGACCCGCCCGCCGCGTGCTCGCGGCCCACGACCACTCGGTGCAGGTGCACCTCTCCCACGGCCCCGACCGGCAGGTCGAGGTGCTGCGCGAGGTGCTCACCACGGTGCTGGCCGACGACCCCACGCTCGAGCCGCGCGACATCGCCGTGCTCACCCCCGACGTGGACGGGTTCGCGCCCCTGCTCACCGCAGCGTTCACCGCACCGGCGGGCACCCCGAACCACCCGGCGCAGCGCTTCCGGGTGCTGGTGGCCGACCGGTCGGTGGCGCAGGTGAACCCGATGGCGGGCCTGTTGCTCGACCTGCTCCGGCTGCCCGACGGCCGCGCGGAGGCGTCCACCCTGCTCGAACTGTGCGCCCACCCGGCGATCGCCCAGCGGTTCGGCTTCGGCACCGACTCCCGGGAGCGGCTGGTCGACCTCGTCGATCGCGCCGGCATCCGCTGGGGGCTGTCGGCCGCGCACCGGGAGTCGTTCGGCCTGGGCGGGTTCCCGCAGAACACCTGGGTGGCCGGCCTGCAGCGCATGCTGCTGGGCGTCACCCTGGCCGAGACCGACCTGGTCAGCGCCGGCACCGTGCTGCCGCTGGACGACGTGGAGTCCTCCGACGTGGACCTGGTCGGCGGGCTCACCGAGCTGGTGGGCCGGCTGTCCCGGCTGATCGCCGACTTCGCCAAGCCGGCCACGCTGGCCGACTGGGCGGCCCGCTGCCGCGCCGGGCTCGAGGAACTGGTCGAGCTCCCGTCCGGCCAGGACTGGCAGCTCGCCGACGTCTGGGCCGGGCTGGCCCGGCTCGCCGAACGTGGGGGCACCGCCGGCACGCTGCTCACCAGGCACGCCGCGCTGCGCGCGCTGGAGCACGAGTTCACCGGCTCGCCGGCCCGCGGCGGTTTCGGCAACGGCGCCCTGGTGGTGTGCGGGTTGCGCTCGTTGCGCCACGTCCCGCACCGCGTCCTCGTGCTGCTGGGCTGGGACGCGAGCTGCTACCCCCGGCCCGCGCGGCGCCACGGCGACGACCTGCTCGGGCTCGACCCGCTGCTCGGCGATCCGTCCGCGGCGATGGCGGACCGCCAGGTCCTGCTCGACGCCGTCCACGCGGCCGGCGACCAGCTCGTCGTGGTCGCGCAGGGACGCAGCGAGGCGACCAACGAGGGCGTCCCGCTCGCCGCACCGATCACCGAACTGCTGGAGGCACTCGACCTCACCGCGGAGACCGCCGACGGCGCCGCGGCGGCGAGCGCGGTCACCGTCCAGCACCCACTGCAGCCGTTCGACCCGGGCTACTTCGATGCCGCGCGCACCGACCTGCGCAGCGCCGACCGGGTGGCGTTCCGCGCGGCGCAGGCGCTGCTCGCCGACCCCGTGCAGCCCCGCGGACGCTACGAGCTCGAGCCGCTGGACGAGCCCGAGCTCGCCCGCGGCGTGGCCCTCGACGACCTGGCCGGCTTCTTCGGGCACCCGGCCCGGGCGCTGCTCAGGGTCCGGGCCGGCGTGAGCTTCACCGACAGCCCCGAGCCGGGCGACGCGATCCCGATCGAGCCCGACGGCCTCGCCCGCTGGCAGATCGGCAACCGGGTGCTGCAGCGGCTGCGCGCCGGGCACGACCCGCAGGCCGTCGTCCGGGCGGAGTGGCTGCGCGGCGGGGTCCCGCCGTTCGCGCTCGGCCAGGCCCTGCTCGACCGGGTGGTGAACGAGGCCCGGCGATCCGTGCGGGAGATCCCTGCCGGGCTCGCGGACCCCGACCTGCACGACCTGGCCCTCGACATCGACGTGCCCGGCCACGGCACCGTGCCGCTGGTCGGGCGGGTCACCACCCACGCCCGCGAACTGCTTCAGGTGGAGTTCTCCAGCCTGCAGCCGCGGCACCGGCTGGGTGCCTGGCTGCGCCTGCTCGCCCTCGCCGCGGCCGAGGACGGCCCGTGGCGGGCCCGCGTGGTGGGCAAGGGCCGGCTCGTGGTCTACGAGGCACCGCCCCGGGCCGCGGCGGCCGCACTGCTGGGCCGCTACCTGCAGCTCTACGCGCTCGGGCTGTCCCGCCCGCTGCCCGCGCTGCCGCGGCTGGGTTTCGCCTGGGCGGAGTACCGGGTGAGCCGGCGCGACCCGGAGGACCGGCTGGTCAGCGGCAAGAACTTCGCGCGCTGCTGGGAGTTCGACTCCGATGCCGCCTGGGAGGCGTTCTTCGCCTACCCCGACCTGCTCGAACTGTCCGCGGGCGAGGTGGCGGTACCGGGCGCGGAGCCGTCCGAGCGCACGCTGGTGGGCGCGCTGGCGAGCAGCATCTGGGGCCCCGTGATGGGTGCGGAGGTGGCGCCGTGATCTCCTTCGACCCGGCCGGCCCGCTGCCCCGGGGCACCGCCGTGCTGGAGGCCAGCGCGGGCACAGGGAAGACCTACGCGATCGCCGCCCTCGCCGCCCGCTACCTCGCCGAGGGCGTCGTGCCGGCCGACCGGCTCACCGTGATCAGCTTCAGCCGGATCGCGTCGGCGGAGCTGCGGTCCCGCGTCCGGAACCGGCTGCGCAGCACCGCGGACGTCCTGAGCAGCCACCTGGCCGGAACGCTGGAGCACACCCCCGACGCCACGGACGCGCTGCTGCTCGACGCCCCCGCCGAGGAGGTGCAGCTGCGCATCGCACGACTCAACCGGGGCATCTCCGGGCTCGACGCGGCCAGCATCATGACCATCCACCAGTTCTGCCAGACGATGCTGGACGAACTCGGCGTCCTGGCCGAGCAGGATCCGCAGGCGTCGCTGGTCGAGGACCTCACTCCCCTGCTCGACCAGGTGGTCGGCGACCTCTACCTGTCCCGCTACGCGAAGGCCGACACGGAGCCGCCCTTCGATCTCGACCAGGCGCATACGCTGGCCAGGGAGGCCGCCGGGCTCGCGGAGGCTCCCCTGGTGCCGGCGGGCCTGCTCGGCCGGCGGGCCGAACGGCTCGAGTTCGCCGCCGCCGCGCGCACCGAACTCGACCGCCGCACGCGGCGCCTGGGCGTGTACTCCTTCGACGACCAGCTGACCCGGCTGCGCGACTCGCTGCGCGGCCGGGCCGGGCAGGCGGGCCTGGAGCGGCTGCGCCGGCGCTGCCAGGTGGTGCTCGTCGACGAGTTCCAGGACACCGACCCCGTGCAGTGGGAGATCCTGCAGACCGCGTTCCACACGCACGTGCCGCTGGTGCTGATCGGCGACCCGAAGCAGTCGATCTACGCCTTCCGGGGCGCCGACGTGGTCGCCTACACCGGGGCGGTCGCGGTGGCCGACCAGAAGTACTCCCTCGACCGCAACCACCGCTCCGACGCCCCGGTGGTGCAGGCGGTGAACGCGCTGTTCCACAACGCGACGCTGGGTGAGCGCATCGAGGTGCCGCCGGTCACGGCGAGCCACGCCGGCTCCCGGCTGCGGGTGCCGGAGGGATCCGGCTGGGCCGCCCCCGTCCGGCTGCGCTGCCTCGCCCCCGAGCAGCCGGTCCGCGCCGGGGACGCGCGCAGCGAGATCGTCGCCGACCTGGTCGCGGAGGTGGTCGGGCTGCTCACCTGCGGCGCCGGGGTGGACGACACCGACGGGCCCCGCCCGCTGCGGGCCAACGACATCGCCGTCCTGGTCAGCACGAACCGGCGCGGCCGGGCGATCACGGACGCCCTGACCGGCGCCGGCGTCCCGGTGGCGTTCTCCGGGGCCGACTCGATCTTCGCCACCCCGGCGGCCAGGGCCTGGCTCGCGCTGCTGCAGGCCCTCGACCAGCCGCGGCGGGCGGCGGTCAGGGCCGCGATCCTGACCGACTTCGTCGGCGCCGACCTGACCGGGCTGGCCACCGCGTCCGACGAGCAGCTGACCCGCTGGGCCGGGCTCCTGCAGGGCTGGTCGCGGGTGCTGTCCGCCCACGGCATCGCCGCCCTGTTCGCGGCGGTGCAGGCCGAGGGCGGGGCGGACGCCGGCGGGCTCGCCCAGCGGGTGCTGCGCCGCCCGCGGGGCGCACGCGACCTGACCGACTACCGGCACCTGGCCGAGATCCTGCACGGCCAGTACAGCGAGGGGGTGCGCGGCCAGGCGCTGGTGGC
>JAGQUI010000879.1 GCA_020438595.1 Propionibacteriaceae bacterium
GGTGGTGCCGTCGGGCTCGGTGATCGCGATGTTCATCCGGATCTCGCCTGCGGGTCGGGTCGGGTGGCTCGGGATGCCGGCAGAGCCGAGGTCGCGGACGAACGGGTCGTCCTCGGCCGCGGGCAGCACGGCCACGGTGGCGAGACCCGCCGAGACCGCCGCGCGAGAGATGTTGACGCCCTTGCCGCCGCTTTGTTGCGTCACGCTCACCACCCGCTGCACCGCGCCGCGAGCCAGCGGTCCGGCCAGGGTCACGGTGCGGTCGAGGCTCGGGTTGGGCGTGAGCGTGACGATCATGCGACGACGACCTCCAGTCCGACGGATTCGAGCTCGGTACGACGGTCGGGCTCGAGGCCGTCGTCGGTCACCAGGACGTCGACGTCCTCGAGCGCGGCGAACCGGATGGTGCGTTCCTGTCCGATCTTGCTGGAGTCGGCCATCACCACGACTCGCTGGGCGCAGCCGACGATCGCGGACTTGGTGGCGGCCTCGGTCTGGTCGGGGGTGGAGAGCCCATGGGCCAGCGTGATCCCGTTGGTGCCGACGAAGGCCAGGTCGGCGCGGATCCGGGACAGCGCCTGCACCGTCTCGACCCCGACGGCGGCCTGGGTGTTGCGGCG
>JAGQUI010000880.1 GCA_020438595.1 Propionibacteriaceae bacterium
AGCCCGCTCGTGCGCGAGCTCGGGCGAGTGGTGCGCACGGTGGCGGCGATCGCCATCGGAGTTGGCGTGAGCTTCTTCGTGCTCACCCTGCTGCTCGGACGCGACCCCAGCGATGGCTTCATCTTCGCCGTCGGCGTCACCGTCGCGCTCGTGCCCGAGGCCCTCCTCCCGACCGTGACCCTGTCGTTGGCCTGGGGCGCCGAGCAACTGGCCCAGCGCAACGTCTTGGTCCGCAAGCTCGAAGCCGTCGAGACCCTCGGCTCGACGACCTTCGTGTGCACCGACAAGACCGGCACGTTGACCCGCAACGAGATGACCGTGATGGAGGCGTGGACCCCGGCCGGCGCGGCATCCACCACCGTCGCCGGCTTGGATCCCGGCGCCGGCATCGAGATCGAGGACCCCATCGCGAGGGGGGCGGTGCGCCGCCTCGCGCTCGCCGCGACGCGGTGCTCGACCGGGCGGGCCCGGCTCGTCGACGACGCCTGGGTGGGCCAGGGAGACCCGATGGAGGTGGCCCTGGACGTGTTCACCCGCCGCCTCGGCACGGACACCGACCGCGATCGAGCTGAGGCGCCCCCGACCCTTCGGTTCCCGTTCGATCCGCACCGGCGGCGCAT
>JAGQUI010000881.1 GCA_020438595.1 Propionibacteriaceae bacterium
GTGGCGATCCCGCCGTTCACCGCGAGAAGTGTCCTGGTTCCCATCGCGGTCGCCGTCATCGCCGCCGCCGTGGGAGGTGTCGCCGCGACCCGCGGGGAGCTGCGTCTGGGGCTAACCGCCGTGGGGCTCGCGATCGTCTTCGGGGCTGCGGGAGTCGCCGCCACCCAATCCAGTGTGGGCAATCTGGAGTCCGTCGTCACCTGGTCGGCGCTCATCGCGTCGATGCTGCGGTTCGCCACGCCGCTGATCTTCGCCGGGATCGGCGGCATGTTCTCGGAGCGGAGCGGTGTGGTGAACATCGGCCTCGAGGGCATGATGCTCAGCGGGGCGTTCTTCGGGATCCTCGGCGCCGAGAAGACCGGTTCCTGGGTGCTCGGGGTACTGTCGGCGATCATCGCCGGTGCGCTGATCGCGTCCATCCACGCCGTCATCTCGATCCATCTGCGCGCCGACCAGATCGTCAGCGGTACGGCCATCAACTTCCTGGCCCTCGGGCTCACCGGGTATCTGTTCATCGACATCTACGGCTCGGAGGGGACGCCCGGCGGCATCCCCGCCATCCCCGACGTCAGCCTGGGCTTCCTGCGCGACGTCCCGTTCTTCGGCGGGGCGTTCGGCG
>JAGQUI010000882.1 GCA_020438595.1 Propionibacteriaceae bacterium
CGGACCCGGGCCGGCAGCACCAGCGACTCCAGCGCGCTCGCGGGCATCGGGACGCCGGCCAGCTGCTCCACCGCCCGCAGTACCCCGTCCACTCCGCGCAGTTCGCCGACACCCTGCCAGGCGGGCAGGAACCGCGCGTAGTCGACCGCGGAGACCGGCTCGACCGCTTCCCGCAGCGCGGCCAGCGAGCGGCGGCGGAGCAGACGCAGCACCCGGGCGTCGCAGAACTGGGCGTCTCCGCCCCCGCTCGCTGGGGGGTCGGCGGGGGAGGTTCCGGTGTGGTTTCCGCTCCCTGAGGAGTCGGCGAGGGACGAGCCGGCGTCACGAAGGGCGGCCCTTCGTGACGCATCCCGGTTCGCAGGCTCACCGGGTTGCTCCTCAGGGACCGGTGGGGTGTGGTTCGCGGACTCCCCGGCCGGCGGCGTCCAGCCGGGCGGGCGCAGGTCGCCCTCGACGAGGCGGCCGGAGGCGACCAGCCGGCGCAGCACGTCGCGCGCCACCGCTGCGCCGATGCCCAGCCAGGCGGCGGCCTCGGCGGCGGTGAACACCGTGTGGCCACGGCCATAGCGGGCGAGCAGGTCGCCGAGCGGGTCGGGCACCGGCTCCAGCAGGGCCTGCG
>JAGQUI010000883.1 GCA_020438595.1 Propionibacteriaceae bacterium
CGCAAGGCGTCGTCGTTCAAGGTCGACGGCGACTGGACCTTCGGCCACGGCGTCGAGGTCGTCGGTGACGTCGAGCTCGACAAGGAGGCCGGTGCCCAGCGCGTCGCCGAGGGAACGGTCCTGTCGGATGGCTGAGACCCCGGCTGGCGCGCCTCCCGAGGACCAGGGCCTCCTCTCGATCGAGTGGCTCGTGGAGCGGATCCTCGACACGGTCCGCGAGCTGCCGCCGATGCCGCAACCGCTGATGGACACGCTGGGGCTGGCGTGCGCCGAGGACGTGCACTCCCCGATCGACCTGCCGCGCTTCGACAACTCCGCGATGGACGGCTACGCCGTGGTCGCGGCCGACGTCGAGGGTGCGTCCGCCGACGAGCCGGTGCGGCTCCCGGTCGTGGGCGAGATCGGCGCGGGCCAGGCCTCGCTGCTGGCGCTGTCTCCCGGCACGGTCGCCAAGATCATGACCGGCGCCCCGGTGCCGGAGGGCTGCGACGCGGTGGTGCCCTACGAGTGGACCGACCGCGGCGTGGCGCAGGTCGAGATCACCCAGGCCCCGGCGGTGGGCGCGCACATCCGGCCTGCCGGTGAGGACGTCAAGCCCGGCGACCTGCTGGTCGAGGCC
>JAGQUI010000884.1 GCA_020438595.1 Propionibacteriaceae bacterium
CGATCTGGTCGCCAAGATCAACGCCGTCACCGAGGCACGCATCACCAAACTCTGCGCCCTTTACGAAGAGAAATACCGCGTCGCGCCGGAACTCCGGAAAGATGGCGAGCGCCACCAGTCGCTGCGCGACTCCGCCGCCATCGAGCTCGGCCTGCGCGCCCTGCTCGAAGAACACGGCGCCACCGCGTTCACCACCACCTTCGAAGACCTTCACGGCATGAAACAACTGCCGGGTCTTGCCGTGCAGCGCCTCATGGAGGACGGCTACGGCTTCGCCGGGGAAGGGGACTGGAAAACCGCCGGCCTCACCCGCGTGATGAAGGTGATGGCCCACGGCCTCGAAGGCGGCACCTCGTTCATGGAGGACTACACCTATCACCTCGATCCGAAGAACCCGCTCATCCTCGGTGCCCACATGCTGGAGATCTGCCCGTCGATCGCCTGCGAGGTGCCCAAGATCGAAATCCACGCCCTCGGCATCGGCGGCAAGGAGGATCCCTGCCGCATGGTCTTCGACTGCGGCCCGGGCAAGGCCGTCAACGGATCGATCATCGATCTCGGCAGCCGCCATCGTTTCCTCGTCAACGAGGTCGAATGCGTCGCGCCGAAGAAGGAAC
>JAGQUI010000885.1 GCA_020438595.1 Propionibacteriaceae bacterium
GACATGCACGCGGCCGTGGACATGTGCGTTGATAAAGCCCTCCGCCAGCTCAAGAAGATCAAGGAGAAGCTGAAGGGCCACAAGGGGAACGACAAGCGCAAGAAGCTGGGCCGCGACGTCAAGCGCCTCACCACCCGCATGCCGCGCGAGACGACCTACGAGGAAGCCAAGAACGAGTAGGCCCTCCGCCCCAGGAAGTCCCGATGGCGTTGTTTCCGCGATTGTTCCGGCGTTCGCCCACTGTTGTTGCCATCGGCGGCGGCACCGGGGCCAGCGGCCTGCTGCGCGGGCTCAAGGAACACACCGACAAGCTCACGGCCGTGGTCACCGTCGCCGACGACGGCGGCAGCAGCGGCCGGTTCCGCAAAGAGTTCGGCATGCTGCCCCCGGGTGACATCCGCAACTGCCTCGCCGCGCTGTCCGACGCGGGGCCGGTGCTCGAGAAACTGTTCCAGCACCGCTTTGAGGAAGGCGACCTGAAGGGCCACCCCTTCGGCAACATTTTCCTCGCCGCCATGACCCAGGTGACCGGCGACTTCGAGCAGGCCGTGCGCGAGGCCAACCGCGTGCTGAACGTGCGCGGGCGCGTGCTGCCGGCGACGGCGACAAAGATCA
>JAGQUI010000886.1 GCA_020438595.1 Propionibacteriaceae bacterium
GCTGCACAGCGGCGACCTGGATTTTTTTTTTTTTTTTCTGAAGACCGCGGTGCTGACCCAGGCGCGCAGGTTCGAGGGCGCGCCCTGCGACCAGCAGCGTGCCGACCTGGCCGCCAGCACGCAGGCCGCCATCGTCGAGGTGCTGGTGAAGAAATCGCTCAAGGCGCTGGAGGCCACCGGCCTGAAGCGCCTGGTGGTGGCCGGCGGTGTGGGCGCCAACCGCCTGCTGCGCGAACAGCTGGACGCCGCCTGCGCCCGGCGCGGGGTGCGCGTGCACTACCCGGAGCTGCACCTGTGCACCGACAACGGCGCCATGATCGCCCTGGCCGCCGCGATGCGCCTGCAGGCCGGTGCGGCCGAGCCTTCCGACGCCTACGCCTTCGACGTCAAGCCACGCTGGCCGCTGGATGAACTGGCCGCGGCCTGAGGGCCGCAGCGATAGCTACAAAAAAGGGACGGCGAACCGTCCCTTTTTTTGTGTCCCGCAGCGTGGCGACGGTTCAGCAGCGCCGGTCTACCTGGTCGCGCTCCGCTGGTGGCCGCCGCGGCCGTCCGCTCCGAAGCGGCCGGCTCGCCCCCAGTGGGTCTGCGCCCGCGGGTGCCGCAGGCGCTC
>JAGQUI010000887.1 GCA_020438595.1 Propionibacteriaceae bacterium
CGTGATGTATCAGACATCGATCGAATCGCGCTTTGAGGGTGCGACCGGCACGATTACCGACATCAACCCGAAGGGCACGCACGGGATTCCCCTGTTTCTGGTCGATTTCAAAACGCACGACAACAGTCGCGCCGGATTGCCGTCGCAATCATTCTGGTTCCGTGAACTCTGGATGGAGCCGACTGCCGTCAAGGCGTGATCGAGCCACAGGAAAAGCGCCCGGGGAGTTCGATCTCCTCCGGGCGCTTCTTTCTGTGTGTATTTGTCGTTGCTAGATCTGGGCGAGCGCCTGGTCGAGATCGGCGATCAGGTCATCAACCGTTTCGATTCCGACCGAGACCCGAATGAAGTCCGGGGTGACGCCGGTGGCGATCTGCTGCTCTTCGGTCAGCTGCGAGTGCGTGGTGCTGGCCGGGTGAATGACGAGCGACTTGGCATCGCCGACGTTCGCGAGGTGGGAGAAGAGCTTGACCGATTCGATGAACTTTTTGCCCGCTTCGAGACCACCCTTCACGCCGAAGCCGAGCATCGCGCCATACATGTCGCCGCGGTGGTACTTCTTCGCCATCTCGTGCGCCGGGCTGTCGGGAAGTCCCGGGTAGTTGACCCAGCTG
>JAGQUI010000888.1 GCA_020438595.1 Propionibacteriaceae bacterium
CTCTGATGGGTCTGCTGGGCGACGACGACGTCGAGCAGATCTACCAAGTGGTAGCCGGCGCCATCGACCGAAAGGCGATCGACACACAGGATCTTGTCGCAGCGCTGGAGGCCCCGGCGTCGCGCAAACAGTTCCAGGTCTTCACCGGCGAGGAGGAGATCGCCGAGATGCTCGCTCAGCCGCTGGCGCAGTGGCGGGTGTACCTCCATCACACCCAGCGGGAGCTGGCGGAGAAAGAGGTCTACAACGGCCCCGCCCGCGTCACCGGCGGTGCCGGCACCGGCAAGACCGTGGTCGCCCTGCACCGGGCCCGCTTCCTGGCCGACCGGTTGGAAGATCGGACGGGCAAGCCGGTCCTGTTCACCACCTTCACCCGGAACCTGGCGGCGCTGATCGAGAACGACCTGCGTGGCCTCGGTGGCGCCGAGGTGCTCGACGTGGTGGAGGTGATGAACGTCGACGCGCTTGCCCACCGCATCGTCCGTGACGCCGAGGGATCATCACCGGCGTTGATCACCAAGTCGCAGGAGATCCTCGACCTCTGGCAGCGCTCGGCTGACGAGACGGGATGTGAGCACTCGCCGGCCTTCCTCAATGGCGAGTGGGAGCAGGT
>JAGQUI010000088.1 GCA_020438595.1 Propionibacteriaceae bacterium
CGGAAGGGGACGGACCGTGAATCGGAGTGGGGACAGACCATGTGAATCGGAAGGGAACAGTCCCCGATGGGCCCGGGGCCCAACGGGGACGGTTCCCTTCCAGTTCACACGTTCAGGACATGCGGTCGGCGCCGGAGCCGCCGATGCCCCGGGGGACGCGGATTCCGGCGTCGACCAGGGCGGCGTGGGCGCGCGCGAGCAGGACGCGCTGCATGCCCCAGTGCTTGTTGGGGGCGGTCTTGGCGAACATGCGCAGGGTCATCGTGGTGTTGTTCACCGAGTCGACCCCGGCCACGCTCGGACGCTCCAGCAGCACGTCGGCGAACTCGGGGTTCTGGTCGACCTCGTCCGCCACCTGCTCGAGGACGGCGATGCACTTCGCCGCGTCCTCGTCGTTGGCCACCGGCACGTCCACGGTCGCTGTCGACCAGCCCTGGCTGAGGTTGCCCAGCCGCAGGATCTCGCCGTTGCGGATGTACCAGACCTTGCCCGTGGAGTCGCGCACGCGGGTGATCCGCATCGTGACCTCCTCGACGGTGCCGACCACCTCGCCGGTGTCGACCAGGTCGCCCACGCCGTACTGGTCCTCCAGGATCATGAACAGCCCGGAAAGGTAGTCCTTGACCAGGCTCTGCGCCCCGAAGGCGATCGCGACCCCACCGACGCCGGCGGAGGCCAGCAGCGGCCCCAGCGGGATGTCCAGGATCGCCAGGATCGTCAGCACCCCGATCACGATCAGCGCCACCGAGATCAGGTTGGTGATCAACGAGCCCAGCGTGGCGGTACGCTGCTCGGCGCGCTCGTCGCGGGCCATCGTGACCGCGGACAGGATCCGCTCGGCCCGAGTCTCGCTGCCCGTCCGGCGCTCCTTCGCACGCTCGACCGCACGCTTGGTGGCCCTGCGCACGAGCCGGACGAGCAGGTAGCGACCGACCAACGTGACCAGGATCACGACGCCGATCATGATCAGGTCGACGGTTCCCACGACTGCGGCTTCACCCATGCCGCCCATTGTGGCCGAATCGGACGCGGGGACGCGGACGCCCGCCCCGTGGCGGGAATAGCGTTGCCGGGACGGCGGTTGAGCGAGATGGTTGAATCCGCAATCAGTGGGAGTGGGCATGCAGCTGGGCATCTTCAGCGTCGGGGACATCACCCCCGACCCGACGACCGGGCGCACGCCGTCCGAGCACGAGCGGATCAAGGCCGCCGTCACGCTGGCGAAGAAGGCCGAGGAGATCGGGCTGGACGTGTTCGCGACCGGCGAGCACCACAACCCGCCGTTCCACCCGTCCTCGCCCACCACGCTGCTCGGCTTCATCGCGGCGCAGACCGAGCGGATCATCCTCTCCACCGCCACCACCCTGATCACCACCAACGACCCGGTGAAGATCGCCGAGGACTACGCCGTGCTGCAGCACCTGGCCGACGGCCGGGTCGACCTGATGATGGGACGCGGGAACACCGGCCCCGTCTATCCCTGGTTCGGCAAGGACATCCGCGAGGGCATCCCGCTCGCGATCGAGAACTACGCGCTGCTGCGCAAGCTGTGGCGCGAGGAGGTCGTGAACTGGGAAGGACGGTTCCGGACGCCGCTGCAGGGCTTCACGCTCGCCCCGCGTCCGCTCGACGACGTGCCGCCCTTCGTCTGGCACGGCTCGATCCGCAGCCCCGAGATCGCCGAGCAGGCCGCGTACTACGGCGACGGGTTCTTCCACAACAACATCTTCTGGACGATGTCGCACACCAGGCGCATGGTGAACCTGTACCGGCGCCGCTTCGAGCACCACGGCCACGGCCCGGCCGACACCGCGATCGTCGGGCTGGGCGGGCAGTTCTTCATGCGGAAGAACTCCCAGGCCGCGATCGAGGAGTTCCGCCCGTACTTCGATGTAGCACCAGTCTACGGCTACGGGCCGAGCCTGGAGGAGTTCATGGCCGAGACGCCGCTGACGGTCGGCTCGCCGCAGCAGGTGCTGGAACGCACCCTCTCGTTCACCGCGGACGTCGGCCACTACCAGCGCCAGTTGTTCCTGGTCGACCACGCCGGCCTGCCCCTGAAGACGGTGCTCGAGCAGCTGGACCTGCTCGGCGAGATCCTGCCCGAACTGCGCAGGGGCTACGCGGAGGGCCGTCCCGCGCACATCCCGGACGCGCCCACGCACGCCAGCCTGGTCGCCGCCCGGGACGCCGCCACGGTCGACCAGGCGGCCTCCGCCACGGTCCCTGAGGAGCGGACGGGTGAGCTCGCGAACCCGTCCGCGTCACGAAGGGCCGCCGAAGGAGCCACCCGATGACCAGCATCGTCGTGGTTACCGCGGGCACCAGCGTCCCGTCCTCGAGCCGCATGCTGGGCGAGCGGTTGGGGGAGGCGACAGTGGCTGCGCTGGTCGCGTCCGGGGTGCCCGCCGAGGTGACCCACCTGGAACTGCGCACCCTCGCCGTCGACCTGGCCCAGCACCTGGCCACCCGGGTGCCGGGCGGCCGGCTGCGGGAGGCGTTCGACGCGGTCTGCGCCGCGGACGGCGTGATCGCGGTCACCCCGGTGTTCAACGGCTCGTACTCGGGGCTGTTCAAGCTGTTCTTCGACGCGCTCGACGAGGCCGCGATGGCCGGACGCCCGGTGCTGCTCGGGGCCACCGGCGGCACGGGACGGCACTCGCTGATGATCGACCACGCCATGCTGCCGCTGTTCTTCTACCTGAAGGCGCTGGTGGCCCCGCACCCGGTGTTCGCCGCGACGAAGGACTGGGGAGCGGCCGGCGGAAAGCTGGATCGCCGGATCACCACGGCGGCCGACGAGTTCGCGAAGCTCGTCCTCGCGGCCGCCCCGCACAAGCAGGGCGACGACTTCGAGGTGACCGACTTCACCGACCTGCTGGGCGGCTGAACCCCGATCCCAACACAGACGCTCCCGAAAATCGAGAACGCTCCCGAAATTTCGGGAGCAAGGACGAATTTCGGGAGCGTCTGTGTTGGACGAGCCGAGAACCCGGATCCTCAACCGAATGGTTGACAAAGCGAAGGGCGCGATCTAGCGTCCATCTCAACCAAATGGTTTAGGACGGTGTCATGTCGACCGATCAGCTCTCCCGCACCTTCGCTGCCCTCGCCGATCCCACCCGGCGCGACATGGTCGCCCGGCTCTCGCTGGGGGATGCCACCCTGGGCGAGCTCGCCGGGTCGTACGAGATGAGCCCGCAGGCGGTCTCCAAGCACCTCACCGTGCTGGAGCGGGCGGGGCTGGTCACGCGTGGGCAGGCCGGCACCCGGCGTCCCGTGCACCTGGAGGCCGACCTGCTCGACCCGCTCACCGACTGGCTGGAGCACTACCGGCGGCAGGCCGAACAGCGCTTCCAGCGTCTGGACGCCGCCCTGGCCGAGCTCGCCGCCGACGAGGCCTACCCCGGCACCGCCCGGCGGAACGACAAGGAGGAACGATGATCGACCGCTACGACACCGCCCACATCGAGGCCGACCCGACTGTGCCACTCGTGCGGATCATCCGTGATTTCGCGGCCACGCCCGCGCAGGTGCAGCGCGCCCATATCGACCCGGAGCTGTACGCCCGCTGGGTGGGCCCGAACGACGTGACCACCCGGATCGACCACTGGGACGCCCGCAGCGGCGGCAGCTGGGCCTTCACCAACATCCGGGGCGAGGAGGAGTACAGGTTCCACGGCTGCTTCCACGAGGTCTCGCCGACGCGGCTGGTGCAGACCTTCACCTTCGACGGCTGGCCGGACGGCGTCTCGCTCGAGACCCTGACCCTGACCGACCTCGGCGACGGCCGGACGCGCCTGGTCGCGCAGTCGCTGGTGGACAGCTTCGAGGGACGCGACCAGTGGCTGGCCAGCGGCATGGAGACCGGGGTGAACGACGGCTACGCGAAGCTGGACGCCCTGCTCGCCGGCGGGGCGGTGGCGTGATGGCCGCCATCACGACCCGCCTGTGGTTCCAGACCGGTCTCGACGCGGCGCTGGAGCGGTACACGTCCCTGTTCCCGGACTCCGAGGTGGGCTCCGGTCCTTCGTGACGTGTCGCAATCCGGCCGACCCCGGGCAGGAACGTGACGCATGGGGCGTCTGGGACGCCAGGAGCGGCCGAATCGCGTCACGAGGGGCCACCGCCGGCGAAGCTGGCGGGAGCGGCTACTTCTTCTTGTTCTTCAGTGAGCCCTTGACCCCGCCGTCGGGGGAGCCGGCGCTGCACACGATCCGATGGTCGCCGACCTTCTTCCAGATGTCGGAGCCGGCGAGGAAGTAGCTCACCTCGTACTTCGACTTGCCGGCGTCGATGCCGACGAACTTCTTGAACCCGGCCAGGCACACCGTGTTGAACAGCTTCTGCTCCGCCTCGACCGTGGGGGCCTTCTTGCCGGTGACCTCCTCGGTGGCGAACACCTCGTAGTAGTGCGGGGACGCGCAGTCGATCACCTCGACGGCGGTCGCGGCCACGTCCTGCGGTCCGGTGCACTGGCCGTCGGTGGGGAAGATCCGGGTGTCGCCCTTCGCCGAACCCAGCAGGCCGCCGGACGACGACCCGACCAGGCAGGTGATCGTGCGGTGCGCCGGGTCGGCCCACGCGATCTCGTCCGCGGCGAGGTAGGCCGAGGCGAACCGGCTGTACTCCTGCGCGACGCCGACGTAGCCGGAGTAGGCCTGCGTGCAGGACGTCTTGGCGGTCTCGGCGAGCAGGTCGGCGCCGGGGTAGGTCGCGGACGGCACGTCGACGACGGCGAACACCTCCCAGTAGTGCTCCGTCGTGCAGGGCAGCGCCGGCAGTTCGGTGATCGAACCCCCGGAGAGGTCGACGTCGCCCGTGCAGTCGCCCACCGCGAGGGTGGGGGCCGCGAGGGTCGTCGACTCCGACGGCGATGCCGACGCCGTGGGGGTGTCGGACACCGGGCCGGGCGAGGTGACGCCCGGAGTCGGGTCGGACGCGGCGCACCCGGCCAGCGTCAGGGCGAGCGCGAGCGCTGCAGCGGCCACTCGTCCCCGCATTCGCACCCCTCTCCTCGGCACCAGCCATGGTAACGGGCCCTACGCTGGGCACCGATGCATCGTGACCTGCTCTTCCCACCCGGCGCGACGCGGCACGACTGGGTGCTGGACGCCGCGCTGGCCGCCGGGCTCGGCCTGCTCACCGTCCCGCCCTACGGGGTGCGGGGCTTCCCGAGCTTCTCCACGACCGGCCAGATGCTGTACGCGGTGGGGCCGCTGGTCAGCGCCGTGCTGATGATCGGCTCGCTGGTGCTGCGCCGGCACTCGCCGCTGCTCGCCCTCGCCGGCGTGACCCTCGCCGGGCTGCTCCAGCTGATCGTGTCGGACCAGCCGATGGCGACGCTGGTCGCCGTCCCCGTGGTGGCCTACTCGGTGGCCCGCTGGATTCCCGGCCAGCCGGCCCGGATCGTGGTGGTGATCGGCTCGATCGGCTCGGTGCTGGGCCCGATGCGCTGGGTGCTGGACGACCTGGGCAACCCCAGCCTGCGCCAGATCATCACCCTCGGCCTGGCCTGGTTCGTCTGCATGGGCCTGGTGATCACGCCGTACGCGATCGGACGCCGGGTGCGCGAGTCGAGCGAGGCCCACCAGGACCGGGTCGCGGTGGCGGAGGAGCGCTACCGCACCATGCTGCTGGAGCGCGACCAGGAGACCCGGCTGGCCGAGTCGAGGGTGCGGACGCAGATCGCCCGCGAGCTGCACGACATCGTGGCCCACTCGCTGTCGGTGATGATCGTCCAGGCCGAGGGCGGCCGGGCCCTGGCCGCGAAGAAGCCGGAGGCGGCCACCCAGGCGCTGACCACGATCGCCGAGACCGGGCGCGAGGCCCTCTCCGAGATGCGCCGGATCCTCGGTGTGCTGCGCGAGGGACCCGAGGCGAGCGATCGTGCCGACTTCGCGCCGGCGCCGCGGCTGACCGACATCCCCGAGCTCGTCGCCCGCACCAGCGACCGCGTCCAGCTGGCTGTGCACGGCCAGCCCCCGCGGGTGTCGCAGGCGCTGGAGCTGACCGTGTACCGGGTGGTCCAGGAGGCCCTGACCAACTTCCTCAAGCACGCCGGACCGCAGGCGACCGCGATGGTCACGATCACCTACGGCATGCGGGAGATCGCGATCGACGTGCTGGACAATGGCGTGGCGAGCCCGTCCGCGGTGCCGCAGAACCCGGGCCACGGGTTGCGCGGCATGCACGAGCGGGTCGCGTCCATGGGCGGGCGGCTGCTCACCCGTGCGCGACCGAGCGGCGGGTTCCAGGTGACGGCGGTGCTGCCGATCCGTCCGTTCGTGGTGGAGAAGGAGTAGTCGATGGTTCCGATCCGGGTGTTCCTGGCCGACGACCAGGAGCTGGTGCGCAGCGGCTTCCGCATGCTGATCGAGGCGGAGGAGGACCTGCAGGTGGTCGGCGAGGCGGCCGACGGCGCGCAGACGGTGGCCGGGGTGCTCGCGTCCCGTTGCGACGTGGTGCTGATGGACATCCGGATGCCGGTGATGGACGGGGTCGAGGCCACCCGGCGGATCGTCGTGTCCGGCGTGCCGACCCGGGTGCTGGTGCTGACCACGTTCGACCTGGACGAGTACGTGTTCAGCGCCCTGAAGGCGGGCGCGAGCGGGTTCATGCTGAAGGACGCGCGGCCGGAGGACCTGCTGAACGCGATCCGGACGGTGGCGGCCGGCGAGGCCGTGATGGCCCCGTCCGCGACCCGGCGGCTGCTCGACCACGTGGTGCCCACCCTGCCGACGAACCCGGAGGGCCCCGACCCGCGCCTGGCCGTGCTCACCGACCGCGAGCAGGAGGTGCTGGTCGAGATCGCCGCCGGCGCCACCAACGCCGAGATCGCCCGCACGCTGTACATGGCCGAGGGCACGGTGAAGACCCACATCACGCGGTTGCTGGCGAAGCTGCAGATCCGCGACCGGGTCGGTCTGGTGTTGTTCGCCTACGAGACGGGACTGGTGCGTCGCGGCTAGGGTCAGGGCCCGAGGGGGAGATCAATGACCACACCGCAGAACCCGACGCCGGAGGATCCCGGCTACCAGCCGCCGCCGAGCGGTTACGAGCCGCCTCCGGGCGGCTACCAGCAGCCCGTCCCGCCCGCCGCGGACGGGGCGTACGGACCGCCGTCCGGCGGCGCCCCGCAGCAGCCTCAGGCTTACCCGCCGCCCGGGCAGCCGACCTACCCGCCGCCCGGGCAGCCGCAGGCCTATCCGGCAGCGGGGTACCAGCCCGCCGCGCCGGGGGCCTACCAGCCCCCGCCCGGTTCCTTCCAGCCCACCGGCCCGGCGCCGTCGGGCTCGAACCGGAAGGGGCTGGCGATCGGCCTGATCCTGCGAATCGGGATCCCGGTGGCGGTGGCCCTGCTCGTGCTGGCGTTCACCTGGTTCCAGTTCCGGGTCGACGACGCGAAGGTCGGCGACTGCCTCGTCCCGGACGGGAAGGATGCGGTCAAGTCCGTGCAGTGCGACGACCCGTCCGCGAGTTACCAGGTGGTGCAGATCTTCGAGAACCAGGTCGAGCCGACCGACTTCACCAACCCGTGCAACGACGTCGCCGAGGCGGACGCGTCCTACTGGGAGGGCAAGCGCGGCGGCACCGGCCGCGTCCTCTGCCTGCGGAAGCTCTAGCCAGACCTCCGCCACCCGGGAATTCGGACCCCCGCCACCCGGGGACGGTTCCGAACGGTCCGGGTTATCCACAGTTCCGGGCCGGAATCGGGGCCTGTGGAAAAGGTGGACCGAGTAAGGAACCGTCCCCGACTCGGTCCACGGTCCAGGTGGGGACGGTTCCTGACCCGGTCCACCGGACGGGCAGCTGGAAGCGCTCACAGGTTGATCCGGCAGGGTGGGGCCATGGCACCCACACCCGCGGACGCGAGCGTCGCGAACCCGGGCCACGGTCCTCGATCGATCAGCGGACGATCGCGAGCAGTCGATCCAGCACGCGGCCGGCCCGGACGAGCGCCGTGGTTGCGGCGGGCTGCTCGCAGACCCAGAGGGCGAGCTCGTTCATCGCCCCGGACAGGCTCGCGACCGTGGCGTCCAGATCGTCGTCCGCGACCCCGACATCGGCGAGGGCCTCGCGCAGGTGGGTTCCGGAGTTCTCCGCGTCCAGTCGCCGCCACTCGCTCCAGCCGAGTACCGCAGGGGCGTCGACGAGCAGAATCCGGGCGACCGGCTCCGCCGTGGCGGCCCTGACGAAGGCGTGGCAACCCGCCCGCAGCCGATCCGCCGCGGACGGGCCTGCACCCTCAGCTGCCTCCACCACCGACGCGGCCACCCGCTCCTGGAGGCGCGTGGTGACCGCGTGGAACAGCCCGACCTTGCTCCGGTAGTGGTGGTACACCGCGCCGCGGGTCACCGAGGCCTCCCGGGCGACGGTGTCGAGGCTGACCTCGGCGAAGCCGTGGACGGCGAACTCGCTGGTGGCGACATCGAGGACATGGCGCGCGGTGGCGGCGGCGACGGCGGCGGAGGAGCGGGGCACGGTCTTCCCTTTACGTACAGAGTGTATGTATAGTTCTATACATACACAGTGTACGAAAGGAATGGTGCTCATGTCAGTCACGTCCTGCTACCCCGTGCTGATGGCGCGCGACGTCGGTTCCGCGGCGGCGTTCTACCGGGAGTGCTTCGGCTTCGAGACGACCTACGCGTCCGACTGGTACGTCTCGCTCCGGCTCGGTGGGTTCGAGTTGGCCGTGCTCGCCCACGACCACGCGACGATCCCGGACGGCTTCCGGGCCCTGCCGCGGGGCTTCCTGCTCAACGTCGAGGTGGACGACGTCGACGCCGTGCACGAGCGGGTGATCGCCGGGGGACACCGGCCCGTAATCGGCCTGCGCGACGAGGACTTCGGCCAGCGTCACTTCATCGCCCTGGGCCCGGACTCGGTGCTCGTGGATGTGATCCAGCCGATCCCTCCCGGTGAGGAATACGCGAGCGCCTATGTCGGCGTCAGCTGAACGGTGGCAACTCGCCGCGCAGGTCCTCCAGGATCAGGCAGGTCTCGGTGCTGGCGGTCTCGGGGTGCCGGCTGAGTTCGTTGACCACGAAGTCGCGCAGGTCGTTGGTGGTCTCCGCGGCGATCCGGACGG
>JAGQUI010000889.1 GCA_020438595.1 Propionibacteriaceae bacterium
AGAGCAACACGATTGCGCCGGGCGCCGGATCCTCGGGGTGATCGGGATCAACAGGGGCTAGCGCCAGCGCATCGAGCGACGAATAGATTCCTTCACCGATCGAAGTGGACGGGGCCACCTGCAGATTGTCGATGGCCCGCGACACCAGGCCGCGATCGGTGGTCGGGGCCACCACCACTGAGGCCGAGCCGGCGAAGGCGACCAGGGCCACGTTGAACCGCGGCGGCAGCATGCCCAGAAAGTCCTTGGCGCCGGCCTTCGCCGCGTCGAGCCGGTTGGGTTTGACGTCCTCGGCGATCATCGAGCGCGACACGTCGAGGGCGATCACGATGGTGGCCCGGTCGCGCGGCACGTCCACCTGATCGGACGGCTTCGCGAACGCCACGTTGAGCGCAGCCAACGACAGCACGGCCGCGCCGACGGCGATGTGCCGCTTCCACGCCTGCTGCTTGGGTAGCACCCGGTCGAGGTTGGTGATGCCGGTGGTGCGGCTGCGTGCGCTCTTGCGGCGCAGCAGCACGAAGTAGAGCAGCAGCAGCACCGGAATCAGCAGCATCCACCACAGCCGCTCCGGTTCGATGAACGAGATCATGGGAATCATCAGGGCCACCTC
>JAGQUI010000890.1 GCA_020438595.1 Propionibacteriaceae bacterium
CCGGAGAGGAGCACGGTGTCTGAGCTCACCCTGTTCCTGATCCGGCTCGCCTACCTCGCCATCCTCTGGATCTTCGTGCTGTCCGCGATCTCCGTGATCCGGTCCGACATGTTCGGCGCCCGGGTGCCCGAGGCCGCGCGTGCCGCGGCACCCACCCCGCGCGGTCGCCGCCAGAAGGCACCCCGCCGACGCGGGCAGCCCACCCACCTGATCGTGGTCGAGGGCTCCAACGTCGGCGCCCGCGCCGAGCTCGTCGACGCGCCGCTGCTCATCGGCCGCGGCCCCGACGCCGCCATCCGGCTCGACGACGACTACGTCTCCACCCGGCACGCGCGGGTGGCCGCCTCCGAGGACCAGTGGTTCGTCGAGGACCTCGGGTCCACCAACGGCACCTACGTCGGCAGCGGCCGGATCACCCAGCCCACCACGCTGACCCTCGGCACCCAGATCCGGATCGGCAAGACCGTCCTGGAGCTGAGGAAGTAGCCGATGGCCGACCTCCGACTCCAGTACGCCGCGATCTCCGACGTGGGCCGGGTCCGCAAGGACAACCAGGACTCCGGGTACGCCGGCCCGTGGCTGCTCACCGTCTGCGACGGCGTCGGCGGCGCC
>JAGQUI010000891.1 GCA_020438595.1 Propionibacteriaceae bacterium
GCGCTGCTGCCAGAACTCCAGCGCCGACGGGCGCAGGTGGAAGCCGCCCCAGAAGGGCGGGCACTCGACCTCACGGCCCTCCCACTCGGCGGCCACCTCGTCGAAGCGGGCGTCGAGCGTCGCCCGGTCGTGGACGGGCCGGCTCTGCTGGGAGGCCCAGGCGGACAGCTGGCTGTTGCGCTCCCGGGTTGCGAAGTAAGCCTCGGACTCGGCCCGCTTGGCGCGGGCCACCGCACCCTCGACGATGACCTGGCGGCCCAGCTCGGCCCAGGGGAACAGCAGCGTGGCGTTGGGGTTGTGGGCGAGCTCACGGCCCTTGCGGCTCTCGTAGTTGGTGAAGAACGTGAACCCGTCGGCGTCCACGCCCCGCAGCAGCACGTGACGGGCCGACGGCCGAGCCTCGCCGTCGCTGGTGACCAGCACCATGGCCGCAGGCTCGAACACGCCGGCATCGGCGACCTCGTCCTGCCAGCGGCGGAACTGGACGAGCGGGTCGGCGGCGAGGTCGGCGCGGTGCAGGGGCCCGGCCAGCCAGCGGTCGCGGGCCTCGGCCCGGGGGTCTGCCACGGCCGCGAGTCTGGGCCGGGTCAGAGCCCCAGCGCCAGCTGATCG
>JAGQUI010000892.1 GCA_020438595.1 Propionibacteriaceae bacterium
CGTCGCCGCCTCGGCGTCGGCCTGCGGAAGGTGGAACGGATATGGCGGGGTGTGGTGGGCCAGGAACGGCTCAGACCCGGGTCTGAACACGGCGTAGAAGGCGTGGCTCGGGTACACGCCGGGATCGCGCCGGACACTGTCGACCACGGACGCGAGCACCGAGTGCCGCACCGGCTCGGCGCTGACGACCGGTTCGGCGACCGCCCAGAACGCGTCCGGATCGGTCCAGCTCGTGATCTCCACGACCGCGACCCTACGCCGCGGCCTTTCGTGACGCCGGCTCGTTCCTCGCCGGCTCCTCAGCCTACGGGAGTGCCCAGCCAGCTCCTCAGGGACCGACGGGAGTGCCCAGCCGGCTCACCGGGGACCTGGGGGCGCTCAGCCCTTCACGGCGCGCTGGAGGGCCTCGGCGCGGTCGGTGCGCTCCCAGGTCATCACGTCGAGCTCGCGGCCGAAGTGGCCGTAGTTCGTGACCTGGGAGTAGATCGGACGAATCAGGTCGAGGTCGCGGATGATCGCCGCGGGCCGGAGGTCGAAGACGCTCAGCACCGCATCGGTGATCTGCTCGACGGGCACGGTCTCGGTGCCGAAGCACTCGGTGTAGAAGCCGAC
>JAGQUI010000893.1 GCA_020438595.1 Propionibacteriaceae bacterium
TCTTTCGTCCCGACAAGAACGCTGCCCGGTTCGCGCTGTCGGCGGGGCGCCTCGCGATGGCCCCGGTCGACGAGGCCGACTTCGTTGCGGCGGTCAGCGAGTTGGTCGATCTCGACCGCGACTGGGTGCCCTCGCCCGACGGTGAGCAGAGCTTGTACATCAGGCCCTTCGAGATCGCCAGCGAGACGCTCATCGGGGTGCGGGCGGCTAACGAGTACACGTTCTGCGTGATCGCCTCGCCGGTGGGCCCGTACTACCCCGAGCCGGTCACGCTGTGGGCCACCCCGAACTTCACCCGCGCGGCCACCGGCGGCACCGGGGCGGCCAAGTGCGGCGGCAACTACGCGGCCAGCCTGCTCGCCGCGCGCGAGGCGGCCGAGCACGGCTGCCAGCAGGTGATCTGGTTGGACGGTGCCGAGCACCGCTGGGTCGAAGAGTGCGGCACGATGAACATTCTGTTCGTGACGGCCGCCGGTGAACTGGTCACCCCCGAACTCACCGGCACGATCTTGGACGGCGTCACCCGCGACTCGATCCTGACCCTGGCGCCCGACCACGGGCTGCGTCCGGTTCAGCGCCGTGTCGCGATCGATGAGGTGTTCGACGGGGTCG
>JAGQUI010000894.1 GCA_020438595.1 Propionibacteriaceae bacterium
CCATCCTCGTCCATGTCGTGACTCAAAAGGGCAAGGGATACGACCCTGCGGAATCCTCCAGCGACAAGTACCACGGCGTTTCCAAGTTCAACGTCCTGACGGGTGAACAGGCCAAGGCAAAGCCCAATGCGCCGAGCTATACGAGCGTCTTTGCCAAGTCGCTGATCGCCGAAGCGGAACGCGACGACCGGATCGTCGCCGTAACGGCCGCCATGCCTTCGGGCACTGGCCTCGACAAGTTCGAAGGCCTGTTTCCAGCCCGCTGTTTCGATGTCGGTATCGCCGAACAGCACGCCGTGACGTTCGCGGCGGGTCTGGCCAGCGAAGGTTACAAGCCGTTCGCGGCGATCTATTCGACCTTTTTGCAGCGCGCCTATGATCAGATCGTCCATGACGTTGCAATTCAATCATTGCCCGTCCGCTTCGCGATCGATCGTGCCGGTTTCGTCGGCGCCGATGGCGCGACGCATGCGGGCACCTTCGATGTTGCCTATCTTTCCTGCCTGCCGGGTATGACGGTCATGGCGGCGGCGGACGAGCTGGAACTAATGCACATGGTCGCGACGGCCGCATCGCATGACGACGGCCCGATTGCCTTCCGCTATCCGCGGG
>JAGQUI010000895.1 GCA_020438595.1 Propionibacteriaceae bacterium
CGTGCTGATGACCGATGATGTCGCCGGCACCAGTGCGTTCTACATCGACAATTTCCGGTTCGAGCCGCTGTTCGAGGCGGACTGGTACGTCCATCTGAGGTCGCGCGAGGACAAGCGGGTGAATCTGGGGATCGTGGACGGGTCGCACCCGACGGTACCAGCCAGCGCGCGCGGCCGCGCCTCCGGCCTCATCCTCAATTTCGAGGTCAAGGATCCCGACCGGGAGTATGAGCGCGCCAAGGCGGCCGGCCTGCCGATCCTCCTCGACCTGCGCGACGAGGATTTCGGCCAGCGTCACTTCATCACGCAGGATCCGAACGGCGTGCTGATCGACATCATCAAGCCGATCCCGCCGAGCGCCGATTTCGCCGCCCAGTATGCGGAGACCGCGCTGCCGGGCTGACGATACGGCGCGGCCAACGGCGCCGGCGGGGGTCGTCGCCGCGCGGCGCCAGGGCCGCGCGGTGCCGGAATTCAGGGGAAGGCGCCGGTCAGGCCGCGATGATCTCGATCACCTCGATATCGAAGATCAGGTCCTTGCCGGCCAGCGGATGGTTGGCGTCGACGATCACCTCGTCGTCGCCGACCTCGATGACCGTGAGTTCGACGTT
>JAGQUI010000896.1 GCA_020438595.1 Propionibacteriaceae bacterium
GGAGCCATTGCTCGGCGTCGCCACATTGCGCTTCTTGCCGTGGTGGGTGCGCGGGGTTGTCATCGGCTTGGCCGGCGTGGGTGTCGGGCTTGTGGCGCTGCTGCGCATTCACCGGCAACTGCTCTTGCTGGCGCCGCGGGGAGAACAGCCGGGCCACGTCGCCGTGGTCAACACGATCTTGCAGCGGCGACCCCAACCCCAGCCCCAAGGTCCACGCATCGTCGCCATCGGCGGCGGCACCGGCATGCCGCAGCTCCTGCGCGGCCTGCGCGCCTACACCGACCAGATCACCGCGGTGGTCACCGTCGCCGACGACGGCGGCAGTTCCGGGCGGCTGCGGCGACAGATGGGCACGCTGCCGCCGGGCGACTTCCGCAACAACATCGCCGCGCTCAGCGACGCCGAAGACTTGATGACGCGCCTGATGCAGTATCGCTTCGCTGCGCCGCAGGTGGGCGGCGGTGAACTGGCCGGGCACAGTTTCGGCAACCTCTTCATCGCCACCATGGCCGCGGTGACCGGCACCTTCGAGCGCGGGCTGACCGAGAGCAGCCGCGTGCTGGCCGTACGCGGGCGCATCCTGCCCAGCACGTTGGAGAACATCACGCTCT
>JAGQUI010000897.1 GCA_020438595.1 Propionibacteriaceae bacterium
GGTTGGTGGCGTGTGACGCCGCGACTTGAGAGATCGATAACCCGGAGCGAACGGCCCGCTCGAGAGAATTCGTGGGCAAGTTGACGTAGGTGGAGATGACGGCTTACGGGCCGCACTGTACGAGTTTCAATCGTTAACCGCCTACTTTCGGCCCACGGAAAATCAGAAACTCAGGATCGGCACATTATCACGAATGCAATGAGATGCAAGATTAAATGTGCCGATCCCGATCTCAGCCCCGCACGAAGTCGGCCATCACGGCCGGGGCGGCGCTGTCGAAGCCGACGACATCGAGCATGCCCGCGTCGTCGGGGTCGGCGATGCTGAACTGGGTCGCGGTCATGCCCACGACGATCAGCTTGGCCGGGATGCCCGTGCGCTCTCGGTAGGCGCGCAGGGCCTGGTGGGGGTGGATCTTGCCGGCCCAGGTCTCGTTGTCGGTGTAGACGACGAAGGCGTCGGCCTCGATCTTCTGCTCCTGAGCCCAGATCATGGGCTGGGCGCAGTCGGTGCCGCCGAAGCTGAGGGCGGCGAGCTGCTTGCAGACATCGTCGAGGCGGGAGCGCCCGGAGATGCCGACCTTCAGCGGGCGGGTGGCGAAGGCCATCAGC
>JAGQUI010000898.1 GCA_020438595.1 Propionibacteriaceae bacterium
ATCGAGCCGGCCGACGCGGGCGAGGTGATCTTCGAGGGCAAGCAGATCCACGTGACCTCGCCGCAACAGGCCGTTGACCTGCAGATCGCCTATGTCTCCGAAGACCGGCGCGGCCTGGGCTTGACCCTGCCCATGGCCATCGCCACCAACATCACGCTGCCCACCTTGCGCCGCTACCTCTCCACGCTGGGGCTGGTGCAGACCAAGCCGGAGACCGCCACCGCGGAAGCGTTCCGGGAGCGGCTGAACATTCGCACGCCGTCGGTCCAGACCGAGGTGGCCAAGCTGTCCGGCGGCAACCAACAGAAGGTGATGCTGGCCAAATGGCTCAATGTGCGCCCCAAATTGCTGATTTTGGACGAGCCGACGCGCGGCATCGACGTGGGCGCCAAGGCGGAGGTCCATCGCATGATCGGTGAACTGGCCAACGAGGGCTTGGCCATCATCATGATTTCGTCCGATCTGCCCGAAGTGCTGGCCATGAGCGACCGCATTCTGGTCATGCGCGAGGGGCGGCAGATGGCGATCTTTGACCAGCGTGAGGCCACCCAGGAGCGGGTGCTCACCGCGGCCATGGGGCAGGGCGCCGCGGAAGTCGAGGGACTGGCATG
>JAGQUI010000089.1 GCA_020438595.1 Propionibacteriaceae bacterium
CGAAGCCCCGGCGCAGGGGGCCGGGGCTTCGCGCTGCCTGCCGGAGCAGGCCGCTCAGTGACGGGCTGCCGTCCGCGCCTTCCTGCTCACGCGCCGGGCAGCTTCGGCGGGGCCTCGTCGGCCCGCACCGGAGTGTCGTCCTCCATCACGTTGGTGTCGGTCTCGCCCTTGCGCATCGCCCGCTGGATCATGCCGATCACACTGGGCTTGCCCTGCGACTTGCTGAGCACGTCGAACGCGACCGCGGCCAGCAGCACGAGGCCCTTGATCACCTGGATCATGTTCTGGTCGACGCTCATGTTGGCCAGGCCGAGGTTCAGCACGCCCATCACGAGGCCACCGATCATCGACCCGACGACGGTGCCGATGCCGCCGGTCACGGCCGCACCACCGATGAACACGGCCGCGATGGCATCGAGCTCGAAACCGGTGCCGTCCTTCGGGTTGGCCGCGTTCAGGTAGGCGGTGTAGACCATGCCGGCGACGCCGGCCAGGACGGCCATGTTCACCATCACGAGGAAGTCCACCATGCGGGTGTTCACACCGGTCAGGCGGGCGGCGTTACGGTTGCCGCCGACCGCGTAGATGTGCCGCCCGAACACGGTCTTCTGGGTGATGAAGCTGTAGATGATGATCAGGCCGAGCAGGATCAGCCCCACCACCGGGATGCCCTTGTAGGAGGCCAGCAGCAGCGTGAAGACGATGATCACGGCGCCGATCAGGACCAGCTTGACGATCGAGATCGCCATCGAGGGCACCTTCATGTTGTGCTTCCGCAACCCGGCCCGGCGCCGGAACTCCAGCCACACCACGACGGCGATGCCGATGGCACCGATCAGCAGGGTGAGGTTGTGGTAGTTCGTGTTCGGGCCGACCGCCGGCAGGTAGCCGTTCGCGATGGCCTGGAACTCCTCGGGCACCGGAATCGACTGAGCGGCCAGGATCATCAGGTCGAGGCCGCGGAACAGCAGCATGCCGGCCAGCGTCACGATGAACGCCGGGATCCCGACGAAGGCCACCCAGAAGCCCTGCCACGCACCGACCAGGACGCCCATCAGGATGCCCAGCAGGATGGCGAGGTACCAGGGCAGGTTCCACTGGGCCATGGACAGCGCCACGGTGGCCCCGACGAACGCACACACCGAGCCGACCGACAGGTCGATGTGGCCGGCGATGATCACCATCACCATGCCGATCGCCAGGATCAGCACGTAGGCGTTCTGGACGAACAGCAGGGTGATGTTGCGGGGGTACAGGAACAGGCCGTCGGTGAGCACCGTGAACAGGGCCATCAGCAGGCCCAGGGCGATCATCATCCCGTACTGGCGCAGGTTGCCGGACATACCCTTCAGGCCGCCGCCCGTGCGACCGTCCTTGGCCGCGGGAGCGGCGGACGTGGTCTGTGGTTCGGCCATGGTCAGTCTGCCTTTCGTTGAGTCATGTAGCGCATGAGGATTTCCTGGTCCGCGTCCGCCCTGGGGACGTCCGCGGTGATCACGCCGGCGCTGAGGGTGTAGATCCGGTCGCAGATGCCGAGCAGCTCGGGCAGCTCGGACGAGATGACCAGGACGCCCTTGCCCGCGTCGGCCATCTGGTTGATGAGTTCGTAGATCTCGTACTTGGCACCCACGTCGATGCCGCGGGTGGGCTCGTCGAGGATCAGCACGTCAGGGTCGGTGAACAGCCAATTGCCGAGCACGACCTTCTGCTGGTTGCCGCCGGAGAGCTTGTTCACGCCCTCCTCGATGTTGGGCGTCTTGATCCGCATCGCCTTCCGGTAGCGCTCGGCCGCAACGATCTCCTCGTTGTCGTCCACCACGCCCCACTGCTGGATCTTCTTCAGCCCTGCCGAGGTGATCGACTCCCGGATCGTGTCGAGCAGGTTCAGGCCCAGGCTCTTGCGGTCCTCCGTGACGTAGGCGAGGCCGAGGTCGATCGCCTGCTGGACGGTGCGGATGTGCACCTCCTTGCCCTTCAGCGCGATCCGGCCGTCCAGCTTCTGGCCGTAGGTCTGGCCGAACACGCTGCGGGCGAACTCGGTGCGTCCCGCCCCCATCAGGCCGGCCAGGCCGACGATCTCGCCCTGGCGCACGCTGAGCGAGGCGTTGTTCACGACCAGGCGCTCGGCGTCGTCGGGGTGCGCGACGGTCCAGTTCGTGATCTCCATCAGCATGTCGCCGATCTTCGGCGTGTGCTCCGGGTAGCGGTGCTGCAGGTCACGTCCGACCATGCCGCGGATGATCCGGTCCTCGTTGACCCCGTCGGCCTCGATGTCCAGCGTCTCGATCGTGAGGCCGTCGCGGATGATCGTGATCGAGTCGGAGATCGCCTCGATCTCGTTCAGCTTGTGGCTGATCATGATGCAGGTGATGCCGCGCCCCTGCAGTTCCTTCAGCAGGCCCAGCAGGTGCTTGGAGTCCTTGTCGTTCAGTGCTGCCGTCGGCTCGTCGAGGATCAGCAGCTTGACGTCCTTGCCCAGCGCCTTCGCGATCTCGACCAGCTGCTGCTTGCCGATGCCGATGTTCTTGATCTGCACATCGGGGTCCTCGTCGAGTCCGACGTGCTCCAGCAGGGTCTTGGCCCGGCCGTTGGCCGCGTTCCAGTCGATCACCCCGCCCCTGGCCTGTTCGTTGCCGAGGAACATGTTCTCGGTGATGGTGAGCTCGGGGATTGTTTGGTGCTTGCCAGGCCCGGGAAGTCCCCGGCCCTGGCGCTATTCAGTTGTGTGCGGACCGGCTGGGGGTCAGAACCCCATGGCCAGCCGGTGGTAGGCGTTGTTCCAGCGCAGTTCCTTGATGAACTGGCCGGTCCTCGTGTCCTCGCCGATCATGGCGAGTTCGATGCCGATCATCTCGGCGAGGTCGGTGAGGTGCTCGGTGGTGAGCGCGGTGGACAGCACCGTGTGGTGCGGCCCGCCGGCGGACAGCCAGCACTCGGTGGACGTGGTGAAGTCGGGCTTGGCCTCCCACACCGCGCGGGCGACGGGGAGCTTCGGCATGTCGGCCAGCGGCGGCACGACGGTGATCTCGTTGCCGACCAGCCGGAACCGGTCGCCGAGGTCGCACATGCCGACCACGAACCCCTCGCCCGGCTCGGCGTCGAACACCATCCGGACGGGGTCCTCGCGGTTGCCGATGCCGAGCGGGTGGATCTCGATCCGCGGCTTGCCGACCGCGATGGACGGGGAGACCTCGAGCATGTGCGCGCCCAGGGACAGTTCGCGTCCGGGCTCCAGGTGGTAGGTGTAGTCCTCCATGAACGAGGTGCCGCCGGGCAGCCCCGCGGCCATCACGCCCAGGGTGCGGCCCAGGACGGCGGTCTTCCAGTCGCCCTCACCGGCGAACCCGATCCCCTCGCCCTCGAGGCGCTGCACGGCCAGGCCGGGCAGCTGCCGCAGCCCGCCGAGATCCTCGAAGTTCGTGGTGAACGCCCCGAACCCGCCTTCGACCACGAACTTCCGCAGCGCGACCTCGATGCGGGCGCCGTAGCGCAGCGAGTCGTGCCGGTCCGCGCCGGGGTGAAGCTCGGGCGCCACGTCGTAGAGGTCCAGGTACTCGGTGATGAGCGCATCGACATCGGCGTCGCTGACCTGGTTGTCGACCACGTCGACCAGGTCGTTCACGCCCCAGGTGTTCACCGACACGCCGAACCGGCGCTCGGCCTCGACCTTGTCGCCCTCGGTCACGGCCACGTTGCGCATGTTGTCGCCGAAGCGGACCAGCTTCAGCGTGGCCACCTCGGCCCGGGCCAGCGCGGCCCGCGCCCAGGTCGCGATCCGGGCCACCACCCGCGGGTCGGACACGTGGCCGGCGACCGTCTTCCGGGGCACGCCGAGCCGGGTGGCGATGTAGGCGAACTCCCGGTCGCCGTGCGCGGCCTGGTTCAGGTTCATGAAGTCCATGTCGATCGTGGCCCAGGGCAGTTCCACGTTCACCTGCGTGTGCAGGTGCAGGAACGGCTTGGTCAGGGCGTCCATGCCCGAGATCCACATCTTCGCCGGCGAGAACGTGTGCATCCAGGCGATCACGCCCACGCAGTCGTCGTCGGCGTTCGCGTCCAGCATCACCCGACGGATCGCACCCGCATCGGTCAGCGTCGGCTTCGCGACGACCTCGACCGGGATCGAGGGCGCCGCGGCGAGCGCGCCGGAGATCTGCGCGGACTGGTCCCGCACCTGCAGGAGCACGTCCTCGCCGTACAGGCCCTGGCTACCGGTGAGGAACCAGATCTGCTTGCTCATTTGGCACTTCCTTGTCCATAGACGTTCTGGTAACGGTCAAAAAGCCTGTCGATGTCCGCCTGCGGGATCGGCACCGGCTCCCCCAGCTGGCGCGCGATGTGCACGGTGCGGGCCACGTCCTCGACCATCACCGCCGCCTTCACCGCATCGCGGGCGTCCCGCCCGATCGTGAACGGGCCGTGGTTGGCCATCAGCACCGCACGGGACCGGCTCCCGGTCAGGGTCTCCACGATCCCGCGCCCGATCGAGTCGTCCCCGATCAGCGCGAACGGACCCACCGGGATGTCCCCCCCGAACTCGTCACCGATCATGGTCAGCACGCACGGGATCGGCTCCCGCCGCGCCGCCCACGCGGTCGCGTAGTCCGAATGCGTGTGCACCACCCCACCGACCTCGGGCATGTGCTTGTACACGTAGGCATGAGCCGCGGTGTCCGAGGACGGGCTCCTGGTGCCCTCGACCAGGTTCGCGTCCAGGTCGCACACCACCATCGCCTCCGGCGACAGGTCGTCGTACGACACCCCCGACGGCTTGATCACCAGCAGGTCGGCACCGGGCACCCTGGCCGACACGTTCCCCGCCGTCCACACCACCAGGCCGTTCCGCGGCAACTCCGCATGCAGCGCAGCAACCTCCACCTTCAAACGGTCGATCGTGTCCCGCAACTCGGCCGGGATCGCCGTCATCGCTGTCACCTCGCTGTGCTCTACGTGTTGGCGACATTACTGCTCGCCGGGCACGATGTTACCGTTATCACCACACGCGCTGCAGCATTTCTAGATAACAGTTTGATATCGGTAACACTGCTGAGCGTGCGGACGGGCGCAGCGGGCCTCACTGCCCGGTCCGCGACCTGTCGACGTGGCTCAGCGAACGCAGTCCGCGGTCGAGGTGCCAGCTGACGAACGCCGCCACCAGGCCGCTCCCCTGCCGGATCGTGGCCCCGGACACCTCCCGGGTCGCCGGCCAGTCACCGGCCAGCAGCGACCCGAGATAGGCCACGGTCACGGGCGACGGATGGGCCGAGCCGGGCGGCCGGCAGCGTCGGCACACCACCCCGCCGAGCTGCGGGGAGAAAGCCTCGTGCGGGCCGGCGGCGCCGCACCGGGCGCAGTCGACCAGCGTGGGTGCGTACCCGGCCAGTGCGATGGCCCGGAGCAGGTAGGCGTCCATCACCATCGCGGACGACCGCGGCCCGTCCGAGGTGCCGGACGTCAGCGCGTGCAGGGCGCCGACCAGCAACTGGTACTGCTGCAGCGACGGCTCGCCCTCCTCGGTGACCAGCCGGTCGGCCGTCTCGATCATCACCTGCCCGGTGGTGTAGCGCTCGTAGTCGTGCGCCAGCGGCTCCGAGTAGGGGTGCAGCGTGACCGCCTGGGTGATCACGTCCAGCGTGCGACCGGTGGCGAACTGCAGGTCGACATGGCTGAACGGCTCCAGCCGGGCGCCGAACTTCGAGGACGTGCGGCGCACCCCACGGGCCACCGCACGGATCTTTCCGTGCTGCCGCGACAGCATGGTGATGATCCGGTCGGCCTCGCCCAGCTTGTGGGTACGCAGCACGACCGCCTCGTCACGGTAGGTCGGCACCCGGCCATTCTGCCCCCGGCCGCCTCCGGACCGGGCCAGGACCTTCCGGTGAGCCGTTGTTAGCGCACACACTCCCCTGCCATGATGTTGAGGTACCGGTGCCACACCAGGTCGCGTGGACCGCACTGAAGGAGGATCAATGGAGATCGAGGGCATCCGTGCCGCCATCGCCGAGGGCCGTACGGCTCTGGGGATCGAGTTCGGTTCGACGCGGATCAAGGCGGTGTTGACCGGTCCGGACAACGCGCCGTTGGCCTCGGGTGGGCATGACTGGGAGAACCAGTTCGCCGACCGGGTCTGGACGTACTCGCTCGACGCGGTGCATACGGGCCTGCGGGACGCGTACGCCTCCCTTGCCGCGCAGGTGCGGGAGCGGTACGGGGTCGAGCTGGCCACGGTGGGCGCGATGGGTGTCTCGGCGATGATGCACGGCTACCTGGCCTTCGACCAGGCAGGGGCGCTGCTGGTGCCGTTCAGGACCTGGCGGAACACGATCACCGGGCAGGCTGCCGAGGAGTTGAGCGCGCTGTTCGGCCACAACATCCCGCAGCGCTGGTCGATCGCGCACCTGTACCAGGCGATGCTGAACGGCGAGGACCATGTGGCCTCGATCGCCTCGATCAACACCCTCGCCGGCTACGTGCACACCCTGTTGACCGGCGAGCGGGTGCTGGGCGTGGGTGATGCGTCCGGCATGTTCCCGATCGACACCACGACCGGCGGGTACAACACCACGATGATCGGCCAGTTCGACGAGCTGGCCGCAGGCAAGGGCTACGGCTGCGACCTGGCCGGGCTGCTGCCCGCCGTGCTGCCGGCCGGCGCCCGGGCGGGCACGCTCACGGCTGAGGGGGCGGCGCTGCTCGACCCGTCCGGCACCCTGCAGCCGGGCGTGGTGTTCTGCCCGCCCGAGGGGGACGCCGGGACCGGGATGGTCGCGACGAACTCGGTCGCGGTGCGGACCGGCAACGTCAGTGCGGGTACCTCGATCTTCGCGATGGTGGTGCTCGAGCAGCCGCTGGCGCGGATGCACCCCGAGCTCGACCTGGTCACCACCCCGGCCGGCGACCTGGTCGCGATGGTGCACTGCAACAACGGCGCCAGCGAGCTGAACGCGTGGGCCGGCCTGTTCGGCGAGTTCGCCACCCGGATCGGATCGGACGCGGACACCAACACCATCTTCGAGACCCTGTTCACCGCCTCCTTGGAGGGCGAGCCGGACTGTGGCGGGCTGCTGGCCTACAACTACCTCTCCGGCGAGCACATCACCGGCCTCGAAGAAGGACGACCGCTGTTCGTCCGCACCCCCGACAGCCGGTTCACCCTGGCGAACTTCATGCGTACCCACCTGTTCGCCGCCCTGGCCAGCCTGCGGATCGGCATGAACATCCTGCTGACCGACGAGAAGGTCGCGCTCGATTCGCTGTTCGCCCACGGCGGGCTGTTCAAGACCAGGGGGGTCGCGCAGCGCTACCTCGCCGCCGCGGTCGACGCGCCGGTCTCGGTCGGCGACATCGCCGGCGAGGGCGGCGCCTGGGGCATCGCCCTGCTCGCCGCCTACCTCCGCGACAAGGCCGACGGCGAGTCGCTGGCCGGCTACCTGACCACGAAGGTGTTCGCGGGCGCGGCGCTGGAAACGATCGCCCCCGACCCCGCCGACGTGGCCGGCTTCGCGGCCTACGTCACCCGGTTCAGCAACGCACTGCCCGTCGAGAAGGCCGCCATCACCCACACCTGACCCACGCGAGCCTCGGGATGGCGGTCCCGTGGTGCCTCCCGGGTCCCGCGCGGGCCCGGGAGGCAATAGGCTCCTCCGATGGGAATCCTGCGGATCACCGTTGACCACCACGTGCGGATCACCGCCGCCTCCGCGCGTGTGCACGCGCTCGTACGCGGCTCATCGACGCTGGCGGCCGGGGTCGCCGGGCGGAAGGCAGCACTCGTCCGCGACATCGTCGCCGAACTCGCCGTCCACGGCGTCCCCGAGGACGACGTCGAGGTCACCGGCGTGCGACTGGCCACGCGTGACGGGGCGTTGCTGAAGAACCAGTCGGTGGAGATCGACCTGGTCGTGGCCGCCGGGTCCGGGCAGTTGCCGGATGTGCTCGGCGTGCTCGCCGACCGGCCCGGGGTCAGCGTGAGCCGCCTGGAGTGGGTCTACGACGGGTTCGAGGCCAGCATCGGCGCTACCGCCGCCGCGATGGCGATGGCCCGGCGGAAGGCGGACGCGGTGGCTGCCGCCGCGGGGCTCGAGGTGACCGGCGTCGAGCAGGCGTCCGACTCGTGGAGCATGCCGTCGCCGCGTCCGGAGCCCGCCGAGCCGGCGATGTTCGCAGCGCGCGCCCGGGCGGAGTCCGCACCACTCGATCTCGGTCTCGAACTGAGCGCGACCACCGAGCTGTCGGTGCATCTCAGCGTGGATTTCGCGCTGTCAGCCTAAGAATTCGGCCCGGTCACCCTAGGCTGTGGGCATGCACCGGATCTCAACGCTGAGAGTGTCGCCGCTGTGCCTGGGCGGCAACGTCTTCGGCTGGACGGCGGATGGGAACGCGTCCGAGGCGATTCTCGACGCCTACGTGGAGGCCGGTGGGAACTTCGTCGACACCGCCGACAGCTACTCGACGTGGGTACCCGGCCACCGCGGCGGGGAGTCCGAGAGCGTGATCGGGGGCTGGCTGCGGCACCGGTCTGACGCGGGCCACGTGGTCGTGGCCACGAAGGTCGGCAAGCACCCGGTGCACCGTGGGCTGCGGCCGGCCAACATCAAGATCTGCCTCGACGGGTCGCGCCGCCGGCTGGGCCTGGAGACGATCGACCTGTACTACGCCCACGAGGACGACCCGCACGTGCCGACGGAGGAGTGGCTCGGCGCGTTCGACCAGCTGGTCGCCGCCGGCGACATCCGGCACTACGGGCTGTCGAACTTCGCCGCCGAGCGCGTGACCGAGGTGATCGAGGTGGCGACCAGCCAGGGGTTCGCGCTGCCGGTAGCGGTGCAGCCCCAGTACAACCTCGTCCACCGCGCCGAGGTCGAGTCCGCGGGGCTGGGCGCGCTGTGCACCCAGCACCACCTGGCGCTGGTGCCGTACTACGGGCTCGCGGCGGGCTTCCTGACCGGCAAGTACGCCCGTGACGAGGCGCCGCACGGAGCCCGTGCCGCGAAGGTGCGCAGCTA
>JAGQUI010000008.1 GCA_020438595.1 Propionibacteriaceae bacterium
GCCTGGTCGCGTCGATCCAGCTGCTGCTGGCCGCCGGCGTCTGGATCTGGGTGACCCAGGGGCAGGGCGTCGCCCCGGCAGAGGTAGGCGCCGCCGAGATGAGCGGGGTCGTCTCGCTCGCGCTCGGCGCCCTGCTGGCCAACATCGTGTCCGTCGTGCTGATGGTCATCGAGACGGCCAACTTCCGCCGGCGGGCGTGACCATGGCGGGGCGCGCAGCGACCGAGGCGCGGCAACCGCGCTCAGCCCTGCGGCGGGCCCCTGTCGCCGTGCCCAGGGCGGACGCCTCCGCCGACGCCATCTTCATCCTGATGCGCCGGATGCGCGGTCCGCTGGTCGTGCTGATCAGCATCTTCGCCGTCGACGTGCTCGGGCTCACCCTGATGCCCGGCACCGACGCCACCGGCGCCGCGCACCACCTGACGATCTTCGACGCCTTTTACGTGATGAGCTACACCGCCACCACGATCGGCTTCGGCGAGCTCCCCTACCCCTTCTCCACCGCCCAGCGGATGTGGGTCACGTTCGCGATCTACAGCTCGGTGGTCGGCTGGGCGTACGCCCTGGGCACGCTGTTCGGCCTCTTCCAGGACCGGGCCTTCCGCGACGCCGTCCGCCGGCAGCGGATCGGCCGGCAGGTGCGCCGGCTCAGCGAGCCGTTCCTGATCATCGCCGGGTACGGCCAGATGGGGCAGCACATCGCCGAGCGGCTGGACGGGCTGGGCCGCCGGCTCGTCGTGATCGACTCCGACGAGCACGCCCTCGACCAGCTCGTCGGCGGCAAGCTGTCCATCGACGTCCCGGGGGTGGACGGCGACGCCCGCGACCCGGCCACGCTCGGGCTGGCCGGGCTCGCCCACCCGTACTGCGAGGGCGTCCTGGCCACCACGCACGACGACTCGGTGAACCTCGCGGTCGTGATGACCGTGCAGCTGCTCTGCCCGGAAGTCCCGGTGTACGCCCGCGTCAACGACCGGTCGATGGCGGCGGCGATGGACGACTACGCCGTGGACGGCATCATCAACCCGTTCGACCGGTACGGGGAGTACCTGTCGCTGCGGCTGAACCGTCCGGCGACCCACCAGTTGGTGACCTGGCTGCTGGCGCCCTACAACACCCCGCTCGGGCCACGGCAGAAACCGCTGCCGCCCGGCCGCTGGGTGGTCGCGTGCGACGACCCGTTCGGTGCCGAGATCACCGCCGACCTCGAACGCAGCGGCGCCGAGGTGCAGGTGGTCGCCGCGGACGCCGAACTGCCCGATCTCGGTGGGGTCTCCGGCCTGGTCGCCGGGTCGGCGGACGAGCACCGCAACCTCGCCATCGCCGCACGGGCCCGGCTGAGCGACCCGTCCACCTTCATCTCGGTGCGGGCGTGCTCGGAGGCCCTCACGCCGCTGCTGGACTCGTTCGCGCCCGACAGCGTGTTCATCCCCGCCCGGCTGACCGCGGAGGAGGCGATCGCCCGGGTGGTCACGCCCGACTTCTGGACGTTCTTCGGGCACGCGTTCGCGCAGAGCGAGGAGTGGTCGCAGGAACTGCTGGACCGGCTCGTCGAGCGGCAGGGTGAGGGGTCCCCGACGAGCAGCCGGATCACGATCGAGACCGGCCAGGCTCCGGGCGTCCTGACCTGGCTGCGCCACCACGAACTGCGCCTCGGCGACCTGTTGCGCGACCCCGACGATCGTGACCACCCGCTCGGGCTGGTGGCGCTGATCCTCACCCGCGGCACCGACGACGAGTTCCTGCCCGACGACGACACGCTGCTTGCCGAGGGCGACGAGATCGTGGTCGCCGGCCACGACGGGGCGATCGGGCGCCTCGACCACACCCTGTTCCACGCCGGCGCCGTCGAGTACGTCGCCACCGGCAACGTGGTGCCGGAGACCTGGATCTTCCGGCTGCTCAGCCCCCGCGTCCAGGACGTGTGACGGACCAGGTTGGGGACGGTTCCTTACTCGGTCCACGGGGTACCGGACCACGTGGGGACGGTTCCGAACGGTCCGGCTTTTCCACAGTTTCAACCCCGAGAGGGTGCCCTGTGGAAAAGGTGGACCGAGTAAGGAACCGTCCCCAACTTGGTCCGGGGGCTGGGTGGACCGAGTAAGGAACCGTCCCCAACTCGGTCCAGGGGCTAGGCGGTCGGCTGGTCGATCGCGCCGCCGGCCGCGACCCAGTCCTTGAAGCCGCCGAGGTTGTACACCTCGTCGAAGCCGAGTTCCTTGAGGGCCTTGCCGCCCAGTGCCGAGCGTCCACCGGACGCGCAGTACACGATCACCGGGTGGTCCTTGCGGAACTGGGCGTCGTAGCCGGCCGCGAACGGGTCGGCCTTGAACTCCAGCAGCCCGCGGGAGACGTTGATCGCACCCGCGATCTTGCCCTCCTTCGCCACCTCGCCGGCGTCCCTCACGTCGACCACGAGGACGTCCCCGCGGGCGAGGATCTCCCGCGCCTGCGCCGGAGTGATCCGGGGTACGACGGCGTCGGCCGCCTCGACCATCTGCTTGACTGTCACGCTCATCTCTGCCGTCTCCTTTGACCACGTTTCAGAGCAATTCCAGCCTAACCGCGGACGGACGGCGGCGGGCCCGAACCCGTCCGGTCACGAAGTCTGGCCGTTCGGCAATGGTCGGCGGTGGGTGGTGGTCGTGTACTGGTCCGGACAGCACCCCACCTTCGGAAGGATCGCCATGCCCGGCACCCTGCGAAGGGCCGCGACGGCCCTCGCCCTCCTGCTCAGCCTGATCGTGCTCCCCACCGTTCCGGCCGAGGCCGCCGACGCCACCACAGCCCGCGAGCGGGCACGGGTGGACCGCGTCCCCACGCCCCACCTCGACTGGGAGCCCTGTGACCAGGGCCAGTGCGCCCGCGTCCGGCTCCCGCTCGACTACGACGAACCGGCCGGCGCGACCGTCGAGGTCGCGCTGGCCCGGGTGCCCGCCCGGAAGCCGTCGGAGCGGATCGGCAGCCTGTTCCTCAACCCCGGTGGCCCCGGCGCGTCGGCCACGGACTTCCTGCAGCGCGCCCAGGCCTGGCTGGGCCCGGACGTGCTCGACCGCTTCGACCTGGTCGGCATGGACCCGCGCGGCACCAACGACAGCACCAACACCCGCTGCTTCGCCGATCCGGGCGACCTGGACCGGGTCACCGGAACCCTCGCCGGCATGGTGTTCCCCCTCACCCGGGCCGAGGAGGCGACCTTCATCGATGCCGCCAGCACGCTCTCGGCGGCCTGCTCGGGGTACGGCCGCGAGCTCTCGTCGGCCGTCTCGACCGCGGAAGTGGCCCGGGACATGGACGTGGTGCGCCGCGCGGTCGGCGACGACAAGCTCAGCTACCTCGGCTTCTCCTACGGCACCTACCTGGGTCAGGTGTACGCCAACATGTTCCCCGACCGGGTCCGCGCGATCGCCATCGACGGGGTCATCAACCCGTTGCAGTGGGTCGGCACACCGGGCACCGCGCAGTTCCCGATGAGCCTGCGGATGGAGTCCGCCGAGGCCAGTTCCGCAGCCCTGGCCGGCCTGCTCCGCCGCTGCGCGGACGCCGGCTCGGCCTGCCCCCTCGCGCACCCGCGCGCCGACTTCGCCGACGTCGCCGCCCGGCTGCGCGCCGAGCCGCTCGTTCTGGAGGACCCCGACGCCGGCACCTACGAGCTGACCTACCAGCAGTTCATCAGCACCGTGCTGTACCTGCTCTACACCGAGGACGGGGTCGAGGCCGTGCCCGTGCTCGTCGCCACGGTCGCACAGCTGCAGGGCGACTCGCTCACCTCGTCCCGACGGCGCAGCCTGTCCGCCGCCTACCACCGCACCGCGGCCCTCGCCGTGGGACAGGAACGCGCCTACGCCAACGACCTCGAAGTCGTGCCCTCGGTGATGTGCAGCGACAGCCGCAACCCGGCCAGACCGTCCACCTGGTCCCGGCTCGCCCGGCTCGCCGACGCCCGCGCGCCCTACTTCGGCCGGAGCTGGTTGTGGGGCTCGGTCTCCTGCGCCGACCGGATCTGGAACGCCGACGACGAGGACGCCTGGAGCGGCCCGTTCGACCGCTGGACCAGTGCGCCCGTGCTCGTGGTCGGCAACGTCCACGACCCGGCCACCAACTACGCCGGCGCGCGGGCGGTCTCCCGGCTGCTGCCCAACAGCCGCCTGCTCAGCAGCAACAACTGGGGGCACACGGCCTACGGCGTCTCGGGGTGCGCGACGGCCCACGTGGACGCCTACCTGGTCGAGGGAACGCTGCCCGCACCCGGCACGGTCTGCACCGACGGACGCCAGCCCTTCGCGGGCTGAGTCGGAACCGGGGCGGCGGCTCAGGCCGCCGCCCCGTTCCTGCGCCGGCGCTCCAGCGCGGCGCTCACCCAGTCGACCAGGGCGGTCCTGGGCATCCCGGCTCCCCAACAGTCATGGGCCCCGTTCGGGTCGAACCAGAGCTCGGCGGGACCTCCGACGGCCCGGTAGCGCAGGAACCACTTCAGGCCCTGCCGCGGGTTCACCCGGACGTCCCGGCCGGACACCACCACGAGGGCCTCCGCCCCCCGGGAGACCAGGAGGTTGTCCACCGGCGAGATCCGCTCCAACGTCACCCGGTCGTTCGGGTTGCCGACGGGGTCGCCCCACTCGTCCTGGTCGCTCGCGCGGGTGAGTGTGTCGCCCCGGACGAGGCTGGTCAACGGGTCGACGAAGCCGTTCACGATCACGCAGACATCCACGTCCCCGGGTCGGGTGTTCAGGGTCGTCGCGGCCAGGAAACCTCCAGCCGACGCGCCCAGCGTGACCAGCTCGGTGGCGCGCACCTGCAGGCACGAGTTCCGCAGGTGGTCGATCGCGGCCGCCGCGTCGGCGACCGACCGGTCGCGCTTCGCCTTGGTACCGGCGAGGTGCCGGCGCTCGGGACCACCGCCACGCACGTGCGGCGTCGCGACGGCGAAGCCGCGATCGAGCCAGTGCCGCAGGCCGGGGTCGCTGTCCAGGTCCAGGTCGAGGCCGTAGGCGCCGTACAGCATCACGACGACGGGGCCCACGAACGCGTCCCCCGTGGAAGCCGGCCAGCGCAGGTCCATCTCGATCTCATAGCCGTCGTCCGACGGGTAGCGCACGCGCGCCCCCCTGGCCAGCCGGGATGCGCGCCGCGCGACCTCGCCGGGTTCGTTGCGGACGTCCCCCTCGTTGGCGAAGTACCACACGAACGGCGGGATCCCTCCGCTGAGCTCTGTGGCGGCGAAACCGATGGACGGGGTGACCTGGTTGCTCCTCAGGTCGAACAGCCCCGGCGCGCTGAGCAGCGGCTCGCGTCCGGAGGAGAAGCCCTCGATGCCGACCCGGTGCAGGGCCTCCTCGCCGTCCCGGCTCACCCGGACCACCGCGTAGCCGGTGCCGGAGGCGATCTCGCGGGCGGTGCCGACACCGGTCGCACACGCCCAGCTCCGCAGGATCTCGCCGTCGGAGAGGATGCTCGCCTGGAGCGTCCAGGAACCGTCCCCGTTGAACAGCTGCACCAGCACGGGCTCGCCGTCGAGCAGCGCGACGTCGAACAGGTTCGCCTCGTTGGGGCTACCGGGCACGCTGATCGGCCGGGGCGGATCGCTCTCCACGTCGACGAGGTCCCAGACCCGCTCGGACCGGATCCCTCGGCTCAGCCGCAGGAACCGCCGCACCGAGCACGGCTTGATCGCCAGCCCGCCGTTCGCCGACGCGGCCACGACGAGTCGCGACCCGGCGAACTCGTCGGCATCCGCCCTCGCGAGCACCGCCCGCTGGCCGCCGGCGACCTCCCGGTCGGGTTCGACGAAGGCGATCCGGTCACCGTGGCCGGCGAGCGCGACGTCGGGATAGACCCCGTTCAGCAACAGCCTGCGGTTCGGCCGGGTCGGGCCCGCGTCGTAGAGCAGGGCGACGTAGGCCTCGCGCTCGGGACGTCGCATCACGCTCACCCAGCGCGTCCCGCTGCCGTCGATGTCGGCCCGGGTCGTCATCCAGCCGTTCAGGTCCTCGGCGTCGTCGTCGAGCCGGATCGGGCGCTGCCCGTCGGACTGGTGGGGGTAGCGTGCGTCCGGGATGAAGCTGCCCCAGATGCGACCGTCGGCGTCGCCGTCCAGCCGGAGCCAGGTGTCGCCGATCGGCACCAGCTGGTAGGTGGGCTGGTCGGGGTCGGCCTCCGCCCCGGCGTGGCCCGGATCGCCGTCCACCGCCCGGCCGTGCCGGCCCAGTTCCGCGAGCAGGCCCTCATCGTCGAGGTCGTCGACCCAGCCTGCGTCCCCGGCCACTTCCACGTCGACCTCCTAGTGCGCGATCAGGGAACGGAACAACGACGAACGGGCGGCGACCTCCGCCGGGTGGCCCGCTTCGACGAGCCGGCCGTGGTCCATCACCAGCACCTGGTCCGCGGCGTCGGTGAAGAACCTGCCGTGCCCGGCCTGGACCGTCGTGATGCCGTCCGTCGAGGAGCGGATCAGCTCCATGATCTGGTCGCGGTTCAGGGCGTCGAGGCCCGAGGTGATCTCGTCCAGCAGCAGCAGCCGCGGGCGGCCCAGCATCGTCCGGGCGATCGCGAGGCGTTGCCGCTCGCCACCGGAGAAGGCGTAGGCCGACTCGCCGACCGGCGCGTCCAGCCCGTCCGCCCGCTCGCGCATCGTGGCCAGCAGCCCGACCCGCTCAAGCATCTCCCAGCACTCGGCGTCGGTGATGTCGTTGCGCCCGAGCAGCAGGTTGTCCCGGACGGTGCCCGCGAACAGCGGGCAGGCCTGCTCGATGTAGCCCACCTGGCTGCGGTAGGTGTCCTCGTCGCGAGACTCCAGCGGGATGCCGTCCAGGAGCACAAGCCCGTTGGTCGGGCTGAGGAAGCGTTCCAGCAGCGCGAGGATGGTCGACTTGCCCGAACCGGACGTGCCGGCGAGCGCGACCCAGGAACCGCGGGTGATGTCGAAGGACACGTCGGAGATCGCGTACTCGCGGGCGCCGGAGCCGCCCCGGGCGTACCGCACCGAGACGTTCCGGAAGCTGATGTCGCCGCCCACGACGTCGGGGTCGACCGGTGGCCGCTGCTCCCACTCGGCCAGGTCCGGGACGCGGAGTTCGGCGGTGAGCGCGGCCAGGTCGCGGGGCACGACCCGCGTCACCTCCCGCAGTTCGACCATGCGCCGGAGGGCCCCGAGGGTCTCCGCCATCAGCATCACCGTCTCGGTGGAGCCCGCGATCGGGCCGATCAGCATCAGGGTGTACATGAAGAAGGCCACCAGAGCGTCCACGGCGAGCGCCCCGGACTGGACCCGGAGGAAGGCGATCAGGACGATGGCCAGCATGGTGCCCTGGACGAGGCCCTGCACGAGCGGCTCCATCACCGCCCGCGCCTTGGCCGAGCGATCGGACGCGTCCTGCAACCGCTGGCTGGTCCGGCTGAGCCGGCCCACCGCGAACCGGTCCGCAACGAACGCCCGGATGGTCAGGATCGAGTCCAGCGCCCGGGTGATCTCGGCGACGTAGGCCCCCTGCGCCTCCTGCCTCTCGAAGGAGACCCCGGTGAGGCGGCTGGAGGAGAACATGATCGCCAGCAGGGCCAGCAGGCACAGGGCCACCGCCGACACGGTGAGCACCGGGTCGATCCTCAGCATCTGCACCAGCGAACCGCCGACGAGCACGATGTTGCCCAGGGCCTGGATCGGCCCGTTCGTGAAGACCTCGCCCATCTTCTCGGAGTCGATCGAGCAGCGTGCCACCAGGTCGGCGGTCGGGTGATCGACCAGCTTCTCCGCGGGAACCCGCAGGGCGATGGACGCCGACTCGTCCCGAAACCGCCGGACCAGCCGGTTCCCGGCGTAGGACACCACCAGGTTCACCCCGGCGGAGATGAGGGAGCCCACCACCGCGGCGGCGACCAGGAGCCCCCCGGTCCGCACGACGAGCCCGAAGTCGAGCGCCTGCAGCGCACCCACCAGGCTCCCGGTCAGGGCCGGTTGCGCCAGCGAGGCGAGCGAGGCCAGCACCGTCCCGGTGAAGGCGACGACCATCGCCCGGCGGTCCGAGGCGAGGATCCGGCCCAACCGGCGCAATTGGCCGGACGGCGGGTCGGCGAGGAGGCGGCCGATCGGCTCGGCGCGCACGGCGCCGTCGACCGGGACGTCCGTCAGTTGCGAGGGCATCGGCGAATCGCCTTTCTACTTCGTCGGCTGCGCGCGCCCGAGGGTTCACCAACGGATGGGCGCGTGGCAGAATGGGGTCGTTCAGGGAGACCGGATCAATCGGATAGGCGCCGATTGATTCGGGCTCCCTGAGTGGTTTCCCCGGACGATTCCGGGGGGTACGGCCACTCCGGGCCGCCGCGGGTTCGACGGGCGGTACGCCCCGTCGGAGTTCACCAGCGCCAGCAGAACGCCTGGCTCTGGCCCGAGTTGTTGCAGGCGACGTACGAGACGTTCGAGGCCTTCTCCTCCTCGGGAAGGTCGGGATCGTCGGTCTGCATGCCAATCACGTCGACCATGGGAAGACCTCCTGTCAGTGCTTGTGAATCGCTGTCCGCCGGCTCTTTCCGGCCGGTGGAACCAGTCAATCCGGCCGCCGGATGCCGAGCAACGGAAAGCCGGGGGCGCTGCCCGTTGGTTAGTCCCGGCTGCCCGAAGGAGATCGGTCGACCGGGTCAGTCCGCGATCAGGCGGGCGATCACCCGGGGCGCCGGCAGTCGCTGCGCGGGCAGGGTGGGCAGCACCGTGGCGGCGACGGTGACCAGGCCGGCGACGCCCAGCGCGCCGAGCAGCGGGAGGACGGGGACGGCGAAGGCGAACACCATGCCGATCGCGGCGATTCCGGCGACGATGTGCCCGAGCGAGACCACGGCCATCACGAGGCCGAGGATCGCGGCCGTACCGGTCACGATCACCGCCTCCAGCGTGGCGGTCGCGGTCTGCTGCCGCGCGGTGGCCCCCGCAATCCCGAGCAGCGCCAGTTCCGCCTGACGTTGCCGGCTCATCATGAACAGCGAACCGACGCTGCCGCACAGCGCGATCAGCAGCGGCAACCCCAGCATCAGCAGGAACGTATCGGCGCCGATGTGCTCCAGCCGGACGTCAATCCCCGACGCGGCGAAGGTGGCGTTGTACACGCCCGGCAACCCGATCACGCCGAAGGCGAGCCCCACCGTGAACATCACCGGGGTGACCGAGCGGGTCAGTCGCTCCGACCTCGCCAGCACCGTCGCCCGCGCGATCTGCCAGGCCGGGCTGCGCATCGGGCCCAGCCGCGTCCACAGTGCGGTCAACGGGCCGACCAGCACCGGCCCGACCTCGGCGAGGAACCAGCCGGTCACGCAGAGCAGCATCAGGTTGGTCTGCATGATCTGGGTGAACGTCTCCGGGTTCCGGTCCGCCGCCAGGGCCGGCACCAGGAGGAAGGTCCCGACGATCACGAAAAGGGCGATCGCGGCCCGGAGCCAGCGTCCCAGCCGAGGCTGCCGGACCACCGCGGCGGACTGGGCCTGGCGCAGGGCCTCGACCGGCCCGATCCGGCTGGCCCGGACCGCCTGGCCGAACCCCGCCACGAGCACGACCAGCACCCACGCCGCGTTGACGGCGGCGAGGGTGGCCGGCTCCACCACCGGTGGGGACGGGATCCCCGCGCTCTCCGCGCCCCGCTCGGCCATCAGGAACGCGAGGACCCCCCGCAACGAGGCGACCGCCAGCAGGTCACCGAGAAGGGCGGACACCACCGCAACCAGGCTGAGCTGTGCGCCGATCGCGGCGACCACCTCCGCAGGCGTGGCGCCGGCGAGCGCGAGCCGCGCGACGGCGCCGCGGCGGGAATCCACCACCAGGTTCGTCGCGGCCGACACCACGGTCAGCGCGACGACGAGGCTGAGGGCCAGGTTGATGCCGCCCTGGTAGGCGTAGGTCTGGGCCTCCATCTCCGGCACTCCTGCCGCGGGAGCGGCCAGGCCGGACTGGAGCACCAGCGTGGCGAGCGCGAGGCCGAAGGAGGCCATCACGAAGCCGAGCAGCACGCCCAGCCAGCCGGGCCAGGAGTCGCGCAGCTCCGCGCGGATCAGCGTGACCATCGGCTCACTCCGCGACGAGGCGCGCGATCACCCGGGGCTCGGGGATGCGCCGGGCCGGCAACGTCGGCAGCACCGTGGCGGCGACCATGATCACCAGGCAGGCGGCGACCACCGCCAGGATCGGCAGGACGGGGAACACCGGCACCCAGAGCAGTCCGACCGCGGGCAGCGCGAAGGCGCCGAAGGCGTAGCCGGGCACGACCATGCCGAGGGCGAGGATCGTCGCCGTCACGGTGATGATCACGGCCTCCAGGACGGGGATCCGGAGGCGCAGGTTGCCGGTCGCGCCGGCGATGCCCAGCAGCGCCAACTCGGCGTCCCGCTGGCGGCTCATCATCAGCAGCGAGCCGATCGCACCGGCGAAGGCGACCGCCAGCGGCAGGCCGAACACCATCACGAAGCCCGAGAGGTCCGCCGCGCCCATGTCCATGCCGGGCATCGACGCCTCGAGGCTCGCGGCCAGCGAACCCATCACGCCGAGGTCGCTGATCGCGATGCCCACGCAGAACAGCACCGGCGTGACCGACCGGTACAGCCGGTCCGCCCGCACGCTGACCGTGGCCCGGGCGAGCAGCCATCCCGGGTCCGTCGAGGGCACCAGGCGGGTCCAGGCCGCGGTGAGCGGACGCACCACGACCGGTCCCAGCACGGCGATCAGCGCGCCCCAGACGAAGCTCTGCAGGAAGCCGAGGATCATCAGGTTGCTCACCGTCTCCTTGTACCGGTGGGCCGCCTGGAACGGCACCGAGGCGAAGCTCCCGACGGCCACGACCACCAGCAGGACCAGGGCGACCCAGCCGCCGGCGCGCAGCCGCGTGGACGCCTCGGGCGCCTGCGACTGGCGCAGGGCCTCCACCGGGGGTATCCGGCTCGCGGCCGACGCCTGCCGCGTCCCCCCGACCAGGGCGACGACGACGCAGGCCGCCACGGCCACCAACGCCGCGACCGGCGAGTAGACCGGGTCCACCCGGACCCACAGCGGCTCGTTGCGCTGGGCGTAGTTCGTCAGGTCGAGCATCGGCCGCAGCAGCGCGGCGCCGATCGCGCTGCCGGCGACGGCGCAGGCGAGGCTCACGATCGCCAGCTGGCTCTGGACGACCCGCCGCACCTGTCCGGGCGCCGCGCCGGCCAGCGCCAGCCGGGCCAGGGCCCCGCGCCGGGAATCCACCACCAGTCGGGTGGAGGACGAGATCACCGGGAAGGCGACGAAACAGACCATGACGATCAGGAGCACCGGGACGGCGGTGAAGGCTGCCGATCCCGTGAAGTCGAGGCGTCCCTCGGCCACGGCGACGATGCCCGAGGCGAGGATCAGCGCAGGCAGCACCAGGGCAGCGTTGACGACGACGAAGGTGAGGCTGACGCCCGCCCATGCCGTCCAGGAGTCCCGGGCCTCCGCCAGGTGGACGCGGAGCACGACTCAGCCCTCCCGGTCTGCGCCCAGGCTCGCGAGCACGGCCGCCACCTCGCCCGCGGGGGCGCCACGCAGTTCCCGCACGAGCTGCCCGTCGGACATGAACAAGACGCGGTCGCAGGCGGCGGCGACGCGCGGGTCGTGGGTGACGACCAGCACGCAGCGGCCCGGCGCGTGGGCGATCCGGGCCAGCTCCGCCAGCACGAGTTCGCCGGTGCGGGTGTCGAGGGCACCCGTGGGCTCGTCGGCGAAGATGACCTCCGGCTGCTGGGCCAGCACCCGCGCGAGCGCCACCCGCTGCTGCTCGCCGCCGGACATGGACGGCGGCCGGGCGCCGGCCCGGTCGGCCAGGCCCACGCTGACCAGCGTCTGGGTGACGAGTCCGGACGGTGGCCTCGTCCGGCCCAGCGTGTAGGGCAGGGTGACGTTCTCCTCGGCGGTGAGCGTCGGGATCAGGTTGTACGACTGGAACACGAACCCGACCTGCGAGCGGCGCATCCGCGCCAGCGCGGTCCGGGACAGCCGGGACAACGGTTGCCCGGCGAGCACCACCTCGCCGGCCGTGGGAGCCTCCAGCCCGGCCAGGCAGTACAGCAGGGTGGACTTGCCGGAGCCGGACGGGCCCATCACGGCAACCATCTCGCCGGTGTGCACCGCCAGGCTGACGCCGTGCAGGATCTCGACCTGGCCGTCGCCGACCCGGTACGCCTTGCGCACGTCCTGGGCCACGATCGCCGGCATCGCCCCGGGCGCGGGGGGCTGCGCCTGCTCGCGGAGTTGGCTCGCCATGGTGTCTCCTCTCTGTCGCCGCCGGGATGGCGGCAGTGGCCACGGGGTGGGTGAACGCTTCCTCCAGCCAAGCAGGCCTGCGCCGGGAAGTCCCGCTCGGGCGGGCAGCACTGACCGGAAGTGAACAGGCCGGGAGGCGGAAGGGGCCGCCACCGTCCTGGGACGGTGGCGGCCCCGCAGGGAGCTGGCCAGATAGGCGCTGGTCAGATCATGGTGCCCGGCTTCACGGACGCCAGCACAGGAAGTTGCTGGTACCGGAGTTGTGGCAGAGGAAGTAGCTGTTGTTGGAGCCCTTCTCCTCATCCGGGACCTCGGGCTGCGTGGTGGCCTGGAGATCGAGTGCATCGGACATGTGTGACACCTCCTTCAGGGATGTTGTGGGTGGACGGGTGGATCGGGTTCGATCACTTCACGAAGCAGATCGAGACGGAGATGTACGAGTTGTAGCACCACCTCAGCACGCTCACGTTGGACGCCTTCTCCGCGCCGGGAGTGTCTTCCTGCCCCCGGGCCTGCATGTCCAGGATGTCGGCCATTTCCGTTCACCTCCTTTCAGGGTTTCTTCGGGAACCACGGTGGTCACCGGGTCACTTGTTGTAGCAGAGGAACGTGCTGTAGTGGCTGCTGGTGCAGGCGATGACGCTGAGGAAGGAACCCTTCTCCTCCTCGGGCACCTCCGGCAGATCGGTCTGCAGTCCGAGGGCTTGCGACATGGTTGACTCACCTCCCTTCCCGAGTTGTTGCGATCTTCGCTTCAGCAGGCGACGCTGAAGCCGCTCATCACGACGCAGGTGTAGATGCTGTTGCCCGACCGGTACAGGTCGGCCGGCGTCTCCGGCCCGATGTCGATTCCCTGGAGCGAAAGCGGATCCGGACGGCCCGCCGGGCCGTGGCCGACCGGCCTTTCGAAAGCCTTGTCCGCCTTCACCATTTCCATGTCTCCAGTAAATGCCAGAGGTATTTCCGGGTCAATGGAGCGGCATATTTGCTGGCCATTGGTTATTCACCGGTTCACGCCCTGGCAGCGGCCAGGGGCCGGTCCCCGGACGGGTCCGGGTCCCAGGCGGGGCCGCCCGCCGCGGGCAGCCGGGAGAGGTACCGCGAGTTCGCGGCGCCGACCGGCAGCCAGGCGAGGTCGTCGCCGCTCCCGACGCAGGCGAGCGCGAGCGCCACCCCGGCGGCGCCGGTGGAGACGTCGGAACTCAGCCGGATCAGGCCGTCGCCGATCACGAAGGCCATGTCGTCGACCCGCAGCAGGTTCGCGAGCACGAGGTCCCGCTGCCGGAGGGCCTCGGCGGCGTGTTGCGGCCCCGCGGACGCCAGGACCGCCATGATCCCCGCCCGTCCGTGGTCGAGGCAGTTGTACACGTAGACGTCGGCCGAGCACGCCCTGGCGGCGCCGGCGTGCTCGGCGTCGGTGAGCAGCCGGCACCCGGTGACCCGTTCGAGCACCTGGGCGACGGCCCAGACCCCGGCCGATCCCCACTCGATGTAGGGCAGTGCGCGGTTGTTGTCGTTGTCGCGCACCATCAGGTCACCGGCCCCGGTCAGGAGGCAGGCGTCGAGGTCGGCCCGAACCCGTCCGATCGCGCGGTCGACGACCTCTGCTCCGGCGCCGGCGAGGTGGGCGACCACGTCGACCAGCGCCAGTCCGGACAGACCGTGGGCGAAGCCGCGGCGGTGGGTCAGCGCGGCCCAGCCCGAGGAGCCGGGCACGACCCCTCGCTGGAGCGCCTCGTTCGCTGCCAGCGCCTCGGCCAGGAGCTGCTCGTCGCCGGCTGCACGCGCCACCTCGATCGCCGCCAGGACGACGCCGGCGAGCCCGCCGTGCAGGTCGAGCCGCCGCCGGGCGCGCGCCTCGACCAGTGCACTTGTCGCAGCGGCGACGGCGGGATCGGTCCGACCCGCGTCGGACAGGGCGAGCGCGATGCCCGCCCGTCCGTCGTACAACCCGGGTTCCGCGACGGGTCGGCGGGCCGCGTCCTCGAGCGAGGCCAGGTCGGCCGGCGGCACCGGCAGGCCCAGCCGGGCGCGCGTCCAGACCACTCCCGCCCGTCCGTAGCCGAAGCTCTCCGAGACGTCCCCGGACTGGGCCGGGTCCCCCGGGAACGACCCGGTGGGCGAGAACCGTCGCGACCACTCGATCCCGGCGTCCAGGGCGGGCACCACGGTCCCGGCCGCCGGCGGGACCGGCCAGGTGTCCACCGTGACCTCGGCGGCGAGGAAGTGCCGCTCCACGGCGGGGAACCGCGCGCACACGGCCTCGATCTGGTCCGCGGCCGCGTCGCCGAACCGGCGCCGCGTCCGTTCGAGCGCGACCTCCCAGAACGCCGGCGCGGCCACCTCCATCTCCCATTCCGGGACGTACATCAGCATCAGGCTGCGCGACACCGCGTACCAGTCCGCCTCCACGGAGCTGAGCGCAGCCGGCGCACAGAACTCGAACACCCGGAACCCGACCTCCGGTTCGGCGTCGCAACGGGTCGCGTCCTCGAAGTCGATCAGCGTCACGGTGTCGGCGTCGTCGACGAGCACATTGCCCGGGTGCAGGTCGCCGACGCACCACCCGCGGTCGTGGACGCGATCGAGGATCTCGATCACCTGGGCCCCGACGGCTACCGCGCGCTCGGCGTACCGGGCACACTCCGTCCCGTCCGGCCCGCTGGCGTACGGGGTGTTCCGGACGATCCAGGACGTGAGGGCCGTCCCTTCCGCGTACTCCAGTTCCAGGTACCGGTGCTCCCAGGCCCAGAACGATCCGACCAGCTGCTGCACGCCGGGCTCACCGGCCAGGTCGGCCAGCACGGCCTGCTCCTGGCGCTGCCGGGTCACCGCGTCGCGCCGCCGGGCGTCGACCCCGGTGTGGCTGCGCGCCTCCCGCAGCACGCGGCGGGTGTCGTCGGGCAGGGTCGCCTTGTAGACGCCCCCGGCATTCGAGAAGTGCAGCGGGGACACCGCCTTGAACTCCTGCAGTCGCGAAGGACTGGATGACCGGTACCGGGCGTACGCCGGCGCCAGGCACTCGGGCAGTTCCACGCCGTCCGGGAGGATGAACCGGGGTTGGCGCTGGTCCGGGACCAGGCCCAGGGCGGCGCCGGCTCCGATCGCGCTCACCGGCAGGTCGTTGGCGTCGGGGAAGGTCATCGACATGATGCCGCCGTAGCGCGCGTACACGGGCCCGTCCCCGTAGCGCAGGTCGCTGAGGATGTAGGGGCCCTGCTGCCCGGCCAGCGCCTCGTCGAGCGCGGCGAGCAACCCGGCGAAGCCCTCGTCGTCGTCGGGGTAGATCGTGATGAACTTCCCCGAGCCCCCGCGGTCCTGCTGCTTGGCGTTGGTGTCCACCAGGCCCGACAGGTCGGGCAGGAACTTGAACGCCACCATCCGCTCGACGCAGAGGGCGGTCGTGCGGGCCAGGGTCTCGGCCGCGCAGTCCGGCGTGGCGGAGACGTGGATCTTCCAGCCCTGCAACCGGGGCTGCCAGTCCCGTGGGGTCCAGCCCTCCCACCCACCCCAGCGGCGGACCAGCCAGCCGGGTGGCAGCTCGGCGGTCTGGAACCGTTGCTCGCCGCCGCGGGCCAGCAGCTGCGCCATGGACCGCATCTGGCCGTAGAACGGGGACTCGTCACTGGCGGCGAGGACGTATTCGGGACGGACACTCACGATGACCTCCTGGGTTGAGGGTGGTGGTGGGGGTGCGCTGTGCGGCGTCAGTGGACGGCCGAGGTGCTGCGGAGCGAGGGCAGCGCGCGCGGGTTGACGATGTTGAGCTGGATCGCCCGGACGAGGATCTGCGTGCGCGACTTCACACCCATCTTCTCGGCGACGTGGGCGAGGTACTGCTTGACCGAGCCCTCGGAGACGAACATCTCGCGGCCGATCTGCAGGTTCGTCAGCCCGTGGGTCAGCCAGCCGAGCAGCTCGACCTCCCGCGGGGTGAGCCCGATGTCCACCGGCTCGCGGCCGATCGCGTCCTCCTCGGTCAGGGTGGTCACCAGCTGGCGGCGCACGGCCGAGGACAGGGGCATGTCGCCGCGCAGGGCCTGGTGCAACCCGGCGACGAGGTTCGTCCCGCCGACGTCCTTGAGCAGGTACCCGGCCGCGCCGGCCCGCAACGCGGCGACGACGTACTCGCGGGTTCCGAACGTGGTCAGCGCGACGATGCAGGCCCCGCTCCAGCGCGAGGAGATCTGCTGGGTCGCCTGGATCCCCGAGGTCCCCGGCATCTGCAGGTCCATCAGGACGATGTCGGGCTGCAGGATCCCGAACGATGCGACGGCCTCGGCGCCGTCACGGGCCTCGCCGACGAGGGTGAAGTCGTCCCGCGGCTGGAAGAAGGACCGGTAGGCCGCGCGGACCAGCGCGTCATCGTCGGCCACGAGGATTCGGATCGGAGAGTTCATGGTGGCCATCCTTTTCGGCGGACCGGCCGGCCGGTAGTTCACTTCCGACCAGCCTGCGCGGCGAACTGACCGATGGTGAATAGTGCCGTGGAGCCGGGCCCGGTCAGGATGGTCGCGCTCCATTACCCCATCCGAAAGAGCCTGCCATGCGCGTCACCACCTCCCTCGCCGTCCGCACCGCCTGCGCGGTCCTCGCCCTCGGCGCGATCGTCCCGCTGTCCACCGCCCCGGCCTCGGCCAGCCCGCTCGTGCCGACCACCCAGGTGCGCCCGAATGACGCCATCATCTGCCGGATCTTCCCGCTCGCGTGCCGCAACGCCACGGCATGACCGCCGCCCAGCTCAGCCACACCGAGCGCCTCGGTATCGCTCTCGTACGCCGGGCACACGCACTGGGCGGGGCTGACCTGCTCCGAATGGTGGGGACGGCGCTGGTCGCCTTCCTGCTGTTGGACTACGTCCGGCTCGCGATCAGCTCTCCGCTCGCCTTCGGCGACGCCGCGCTGGTCACCGCGATGGACGTGGTCGCCTACATCGCCGTCGGGGTCGCGCTCTGGCGTCCGGTGGCCGGACTGGCGCTCGCTTCGATCCCGCTGGCCGCGTCGCTGGTGTGGACCTCCACGAGCCTGGAGGTGCCCCTGCTGGTGCTCGCGACCGCGCTGGGCCTGGCCCAGGTCCGCCGCCGGACGGCAGCGATCGCGAGCCTGGCGCTGGCCGGCTACGTCGGCGTCCGGACGCTCGCCGCCCCCACGGAGGTCCGGGGCCCCCTCGGGCTCACCCTGGGCGTCGCCCTGGCGCTCGGGCTGGTCGGCGGCTGGACGGGCCTGCTGCTCCGCGTCCGCAGGGAGCACCGCGAACGCACCGAGCTGTACCGCACGGCCGAGAACGCCCGGATCCGCGCCGACGAGCGCCGGCTGCTGGCCCGCGAGCTCCACGACGTCGTGGCCCACCAGCTCTCGACCGCGTCGCTGCAGGTGATGGGCGCGCACGCCGAGTCCGATCCGCGCGCGCTGCACCGGGCACTGGACGTCGTGGCCGGGGCGACCGCCGAGGCGCTCACCGAGCTGCGGCTTCTGGTCCGGGTGCTGCGCGACGACCCGGCAACAGCGGTGTCCGGAACGGAGATCCGGGAGCTCGCCGAACGCGTCCCGCCGACCCGAGCGGCGGCCGCGGCCGACCTGGCGCTGCTCGAGGCCGGGTTCGAGCCGGACATCGAGGTGCCCGCCAGGGCCGACGACCTGGCGATGACCGTGCAGCGCACGCTCTCCCGCGTGCTCCACGAGGCCACCGACAACGTGATCCGGCATGCGCCGGCGCGCAGCCGGTGCGTGGTGCACACGACGATCACCGACCAGCAGGTCACGCTGGAGGTCCGCAACGGTGTGCCACCGGACGCAGGATTCCCCGCTCTCGGCTGGGGCCTGCGCGGGCTGCAGGAGCGGATCGACCTCACCGGGGGCAGCTTCGCCGTGGCGATCGCGGACGCCGAGTGGGTGGTCACGGCCACCCTGCCGCTCACCTGAGCCATGTCCGGCGCAGCCGGTCCGGTCGCGGTCGTCGGTCTAGACTCGGGGTCGCCCCACCCCGGGAGACCCACGATGCCCACAGTGCCGCGCAGTTGGCGGCGGGCGTTTCGCAGATTCGCGAGCCCGCTCACGCTGTTGCGCGCGTGCGTGGTCACCTACGTGGCGCTCGACTTCCTGTTCGCGCTCGGCACCGCCCCGACTCCCGGCGCACAGCACGTGGCGCTCGCCCTGGCCAGCGGCGGGGCCGTCGTCGTCGCGCTGTGGCAACCGGTCGTGGGCGCGGCGATCTCCGCCCCGGTCCTGGCGTCCCGCTTCCTGGTCGGCGAGCACGGCTACGGGTTCTCCCCGCTGGCGGTCTGCACGATCGCGGTCGTCGCGGCCGCCCCGCGCCGGGCCGCCGCGGTCGTCGTCTCCGGCTACGCGGCCTTCGTCGCCGCGGTGCTGCTGCGCGGGACGGACACGGCGGCGAGCGCGTACGCCACCGTGTTCATCGTCGGCATCGCGCTCGGCCTCGCCGGCCGCTTCCTGCTCGGCCGCACCAGGCTGGCCGCGCACAGGATCGCCGGCCTGGCCCGGAGCATCGACGAGATCCGGGCCGAGGAACGGACCGCCCTCGCCGACGAGCTCGCCGCCCTGCTCACCGCCGGGCTCAGCCACAACCGCGGCGAACTCGAACGCGCCGCGAGCAGCGACCATCCGGACGAGATCCACCGCCTGCTGGCCGCCGCCACGGCGTCCTCACGGCTCGCCCTCACCCGGCTGCGGGGACTGGTGGCCACCCTCCGGCTGGACGAGTTCGCCGTGGCCGACGCGTCCGCAGTGCTGAGGATCGCCGTCGAGGAGGCCGAGGACCAACTGGTCGGCACGGGCCATCCGGTCGAGCTGGACCTGGCGCCGGACCTGTCAGCTCTGGAACCCGCCCGGGCGCGGGCGCTGGAACGCTCCCTGCGGGCCGGCGTGGAGGTCGTCCATGCTGTCGGTGTGCCCGGTGCGACCTGCCGGATCGAGGTGACCACGCCCCCCGGGCAGGTGGGGGTGCGGCTGTCCTGCGCGGTCACGCCGGGCAGCCCCGTCGCGGAGGCGCTGCCGGAACTCCAGCGCGCCGGCCTGGCCGCGCTCGATGGCAGCGTGCAGGCCGGTTCGGGTCCGGACGGCTGGTCGATGACCGCACTGGTCCCGCAGCGCCCGGCCGCGTCGGGCGCCCTCCCTTCGCGGGCGGGTGCCGGGTCCGAACGAATCAGCCTCCGCACCGCCCGGCTGACCGTGGGCATCGTCTGCGTGGTCGCGGCCGTGTGGCAGATGACCGCCTCGCTGTCCGCGATCGCCGCCGGCGACCCGTGGGCCCTCGACGCGATCTGGGTCCTGACCTGGGTCGGCATCGCCGTCGCCGTCCGGGCTCCCCTCGTCGGCACCATCCTGCTCGCCGGTGGCATGCTCGCCTCCCTGTGGGTGTCCACCCCGACCCCGAAGGCGTGGCAGCCGCCGCACCTGGAGATCCTGGCGATCGCCGCGATCTGGGCGATCCGGAGCCCGCGCCGGCTCGTGGCCGTCGCGAGCGCCTGGCTCGGCTACGTGCTGGTCTGGTTCGACAGCCGGTGGAAGCTGGCCGACCTCGTGGTCCTGGTCGCGTACCCGTCGATCGGGATCATGCTCGGGGCCGCCGCCCGCTACTTCATGCTGACCCGGCAGCGGCAGCTGGCGGAACTGCACAAGCTCGCCAGCGAGCGGGCCGATGCCCGGGCGGCGGAGCGGCGCCAGCTCGCCGGCGAGTTGCACGACGTGGTCGCCCACCAGCTGTCCCTGATGAGCATGCAGGCCCTCGCCCACGCGGAGGCGTCCGACCTGGCCGGGCTCCGCGCGGCCGCGACCTCGATGGCGCGCCTCAACGACGGCGCGCAGGCCGACCTCGCCACACTGCTCGCCCTGATGCGGGAGGACCGGCCCGCGGTGGCCGGCACCGAGGTGGGCTGGACGGCACCCTCGGCGGTCGCGGGCGCGGTGCACGCGACCCTGACCGATGCCGGGTACGCGGTGGACCTCGACCTGCCGGACGGGACGGACGACTGCTGCGCCACCACCCAGCGCACCATCGCCCGCCTGCTGCGTGAGGGCAGTACCAACGTCATGCGCTACGCCCCGCCCCGCTCGCGGTGCTCGATCCGGGTTCGGCCGGACGCCGACTCGGTCAGCGTGGAGGTGACCAATCCGCTGGCGCCGACCACGCGCCGCCACCCCGACTCCACCGGCAACGGGCTGCGCGGGCTCACCGAGCGCGTCCTGCTCACCGGCGGCTCGTTCACCGCGGGCGACGACGGCGGCCGGTGGCGGGTCCGCGCAGTCCTGCCGCGCTGGGACATCCCGGCTTGCTAGGCGAGCTCCAGTTGCATGGGGTCGACGATCCCCAGCTGGATCGCCCGGACCAGGATCTGCGTCCGCGACACCACCTGGAGCTTGTCCGCGACCCGGGCGACGTACTGCTTCACCGAGCCCTCGGAGAGGTGCATCCGGGTGCCGATCTGCTGATTGGTCAGCCCGTGCGCCAGCCAGCCGACCAGCTCCGTCTCGCGGGGGGTGAGGCCGGGGTCCTGGTGCGGCTGACCCGGCGCGGACGTGTCGTCGACCAGGGTCGAGACCAGCTCCCGGCGCACCGCGGACGACAGCGGCATGTCACCGGCGAGGGCGCCCCGAAGGGCCGCGAGCAGCGCCGGCCCGTCGGTGCTCTTCAGCAGGTAGCCGGAGGCGCCGGCGCGCAGGGCGGCCACGACGTAGTCCCTGGTGCCGAAGGTGGTGATCGCGACCACGCAGGCCCGCGGCCACCGCCCGCAGATCGTGCGGGTGGCGTCGATCCCCGAGGAGCCGGGCATCTGCAGGTCCATCAGCACCAGGTCGGGTTGCAGGCGGGCGTAGGCGTCCACCGCCTCGGCGCCGTCACGGGCCTCGCCGACCACGTCGAACTCCTTGTGCTGGGCGAAGAAGGAGCGGTAGATCTCGCGCAGGCGCGGATCGTCGTCGACGACCAGCAACCGGCGACTCGGGGGCTGGGTCACCCCCTCAGGCTAGCTGTACGGACTCAGCGGCAGCCGCACCCGGCCAGCACGGCGGCCTCCCGGTCGAGCCAGTCGTAGACCCGGTAGTAGCTGTAGGAGTCGTTGCCGAGTTCGGCGAACACCAGCACGGCCCCGTCTGCGGTGGTCACGTAGCCGGTCAGGCCGGCGAGCCCGCTCAGCGTCCCCGTCTTGGCGTGCACCACGTGGCGTCCGGCCGCCTCCTTCGCGTCGTCGAACCGGTTCTTCAGGGTGCCGCTCTCCCCGGCGACGGGCAGCCCGTCCACGATCGGCGTGAATCCGGCATCGGCGAGTGCGAGCCGGATCGCCCCCGCGAGCGCGTTCGGGGTGAGCTTGCTGCCGGGCGCGAGGCCGCTGCCGTCCAGGATCCGCATGCCCGAGGTCCACAGGCCGTGCGCACTCGCCCACGCCTTCACGTTGGCAGCCGCACCCGCGAAGCTGGGGTCGGCCCCGGCCGAGATCGCCGCGTGCCGTGACAGCGTCTCCGCGGCCACGTTGTCGCTGACCAGCAGGGTGCGGTGGATGATCCGGCTGAGCGTGGTGGAGGTGACCCTCGCCAGTTCGGGGCTGTCCGCCGGCGCAGTGGCGGAGGCGATCGTGGTCACGGAGATGCCGCGGGCCCTCAACCACTTCGCGAACAGCTTCGCCGCGTGCCTTGCCGGGTTGGACGCGGCCCGGCCGGAGCTGAGCTTGCCCGAGTTCACCTCGAGGGCGGCGACCTTCGCCTCCCAGCCCTTCCAGTAGGACTTCCAGTACGAACTCCACCTCGGCCCGGTGAACAGCGACGCGTCGTAGCGCAGCCGCACGCTGGTGCGCCCGGACGCCTTCAGCGCGGACGCGGTCGCCTTCGCCAGCGCCTGCAGCGACGCCGGCTTGTACGACGACGTGGAGGTCTTCGACGTCAGCAGCGGATCGCCGCCGCCGACGAGGAAGATCCGCTTCGCCCCGGAGTCCAGCACCCGGGTGCTGAACGTGCGGTCCGGACCGAGCGCGTCGAGCGCGGTCATGGTGGTGAGCACCTTCATCGTCGAGGCCGGGGTGAGCGGCGTGTCGGCGGAGCGGTCGGCGAGCACCGTCCCGTCCGTGGTGGTAACGACGACGCCGACCTTCCCGATGCCCTTGGTTGAGATCGCCGCCAGCTTCGCGGCGAGCACGTCCGGGTCGGGCAGCGGCGCGCTGGTGTCGATGACGGGTGCGGCGGCCGGCGTCGCGTCGACCGGCACCATCGCCAGCGACGGTGCGACGGACGGTCCGAGGGCCAGGGCGAGTGCGAGCGGAACGGACGCGAGACCGACGGACCAGCGGGGGGACGACTGGTACATGCCGACCATCATCGCATCGCGGCGCCGTCCTGCCCACCCCGGCCGGGTCAGCGGGCGGACACCCGGGACAGCGTGAGCACCCCCGGGTCGTCCTCGACGATCAGTCCCTGGGTCATTGCGCCTCCCTTCGCGATCAGCCTGACCGCGAAATGTCCCGGTTTCGTCTCAGCGCGGTGCGGAGCCGGTGCGAACTGCGGCGTCGCCTCACCCCGGCGTCCGGTCCAGCCGGTCGCGGCGGTTCAGCCGGATAGCCCGGTAGCCGCGGACCAGGCTGACCACGGCGGCGACGAGCACCACCACCCCGATCAGGGGAAAGCCGAACCCGAACCCGAACAGCGCCCACCCCGTCGAGTCGGTCGGCCAGCCGGACTTCCTCAGCGCGACCACGGCGAGGACACCGACCGGCGCCGACATCAGCGTCCACAGCACCGCCCAGCCGATCAGGCAACCCTGGTTGCGAACCGTCTTCGCGTCCGGCTCGGGCCGAAGGCCGGTGACCGAACTCGCGTAGCCCTGCGGGGCGGCGCTGGCGAACTACGCCAGCGCGAACTCCGGGACGGCCCGCGCGAACCGGCCCGCGAGCACGGCGTTCGCGGCGGCCCGGTCGAGGTCGAACGAGTCGCTCGTCCAGGTCAGCACCGTGTCGCCATCGACGCGCAGCGGCTGGTTCCGGGCGGGCGAGGCGAGCAGCAGTTCCATCATCCGCGGG
>JAGQUI010000899.1 GCA_020438595.1 Propionibacteriaceae bacterium
GCCTCGAGGTCGGCAAGGACGCCGACGTGGTCGTCTCCAGCGGCGATCCGCTGGACCCGCGCACCCGCGTCGAGATGGTCCTGATCGACGGCGAGGTCCAGTACTCGCGGACCGAGGACGGTCAGTGGTTCTGAATCCCATGACGCGACACACCCTCCCCTCCCTCCTCGTGGCCGGCGCGGCGCTCCTCACGGCGTCCGCCGCCGCGGTCGACCCCGCGCGCCCCGCGCCCACGGCAGCCCCCGTGGCACCCGTGGCCCCCGTGGCACCGACCGGCCTGGTCGCCTGGCGCGTCGGTCGCGCCGAGACCGTCGCCAACGGCACGATCGAGCACGCCGTGATCCTCGTCGAGGACGGCAAGATCCTCGCGATCGGCGAGGACCTGCCGATCGAGCGCGGCGTGCGCATCGTCGACCGACCGGACTGGACGGTGATGCCAGGCCTGGTCAACTGCTACTCGCGCGTCGGCATGGACAGCGAGGCGGGCGGCGGCTTCAACCCCTCCGCCGAGGCGGTCGCGGAGCTCTTCCCGCGCCAGGAGATCTGGCGCGAGCTGCTCGAGCTGGGCGTGACGACGCTCGGCCTCTACCCCCCGGGCAAGGACATCCCC
>JAGQUI010000900.1 GCA_020438595.1 Propionibacteriaceae bacterium
CTCGACATTGTCCTGCAAGGTGACGGAGACCGACGCGACCACATGATCGCGCCCCTGGCCCGGAGCCTCGACCGTTACTTCGCTTGCATCGTCAATGACAAAGCTGTCGTCGCCGGGGCCGCCGGTGAAATGATCGCGCCCGGTGCCGCCGATCAGCAGATCGTCGCCGGGGCCGCCGGCAAGGCGGTCGTCGTCGGTGCCGCCATCCAGAGTATCGTTGCCGTCGTCGCCGGACAGGGAATCGGCGCCGGTTCCCCCGTCCAGGGCATCGTGGCCGCCCAGCCCGGTGATCGTGTCGTTGCCGCCGCGGCCAAGGATGTTGTCGGCAATCGCGGTGCCGACCAGGGTCTCGTCGGCATCGGTGCCCGAGATGATCAGCCCGGCAAGGTCCTCCCGGCTGAGGGTCCGGTCGGAGAATTCGAAGACCTCGACATCGTCGGCGACATGATCGTCCGACAGGATGATGCCGCCATTGGCGACGATTATGCGCACGCCGGTTGCCGTCCGCGCGACGATGACATCGGTGCTGGCGACATCGAAGACCGCCGTGTCGGTCCCGTCGCCGCCGCTCAGCGTGTCATTGCCGGCGTCGCCGTCCAGGCGGTTGTCG
>JAGQUI010000901.1 GCA_020438595.1 Propionibacteriaceae bacterium
CTTGCTGCCGCCGAGCACCTTGATGCAGCGGAGCTTGCGGGCGCCGGAATTGTCGGCGACGTCCAGAACTGACTCGACCTGGATCATTGGTAAACCCTCACCCCAATCCCCGCTCGAGGATGGCTTGCAGGGCCCAGCGCTTGTCCTTCGACCGCGGGCGGGACTCGATGATGCGGACCTTGTCGCCGACGCGGGCGTCGTTGCGCTCGTCGTGGGCCTTGTAGCGGATCCGCTCCTGGATGTACTTCTTGTAGCGCGGGTGGCGGTAGCGCCGGATGACCTGGACGACGACGGTCTTGTCCATCTTGTCGGACACGACCTCGCCGAGCAGGGTGCGGCGCCGCGATTTGGATTCGGGTTGCGTTTCGCTCATGACGACACCTGATCTCAACCGGCGTCAGCCGGGGACGACGCGGCCGCTTTGGCGCGCTCGGTCTGGATGGTCTTGATCCGAGCGATGTCCCGGCGGATGCGCGGGAACTCGGACGTGTTGGTGGTGCGGCTGGTCGCGCGAGCGATCTGCAGCTTGACGAGGCTGTCGCGCAGCTGGGTCTCGAGCTCGGTGAGCTCCTCGTCGGTCTTGTCGCGTAGTTCGGAAGGCTTCATGGG
>JAGQUI010000902.1 GCA_020438595.1 Propionibacteriaceae bacterium
CGGCGTGGCCTGCCGGCCGCAACGCGTTTGCGCCGCTGCCTGGAGCAAGCCCAGCAGGCACTGGGCGAAGCCGGCGGCCTGTGCGTGCGGTTGGTCGATGTGGCAGAGGGGCGTCAGCTCAACGCTGACTACCGAGGCAAGGACTACGCCACCAATGTGTTGTCCTTTCCGGCCGATGTGGCCATCGAAGGCGAGCGCTGGCTCGGTGATCTGGTGCTGTGCGCTCCGGTGATCGCCCACGAAGCCGCCGAACAGGGCAAGTCACTGCCCGACCACTACGCTCATCTGCTGGTCCACGGCCTGCTGCACCTGCTCGGCCACGATCACCAGGACGATGCTGAAGCCGAAGCGATGGAAGCCTTGGAAGTGCAGCTGTTGGCGGGACTGGGCGTGGGGAATCCTTACTGCTGAGGGCTGAGAAATCGAAATCTTGGGGCTCGGCGGCTTTTTGGGATGCTGCCTCGGATCATCGGTCGTCCAGTCGATTTCGACACCGCCCCCGGACCCTGACTTCCCCCATCTCCACGAGGCCGACCTGCGAATCCTTCGGCAATGTCCGTTCCCAGCCCTCAGCCCTGACCCCTCAGCGCTCCCCGCAGCGCTATACT
>JAGQUI010000903.1 GCA_020438595.1 Propionibacteriaceae bacterium
CGACGCCCGGCGCTCGTTCCTCAATTCCTTCATCATCGCCACGACGACCACGGCGGGCATCCTCGTGACCTCGCTGATGGCCGGCTATGCCTTCGCCAAATACCGGTTCCGCGGCCGCGACATGCTTTTTGCAGTGATGATCGCGACCATGTTCCTGCCGCCCATCGTGACGCTGATCCCGCTCTACCGGCTGGTCACGTCGATGGGCATGGGCGCCAGCCTGTTCGGCGTGATCGCGCCGCATCTGGCGAACGCGTTCGGCATCTTCCTGATGCGCCAGTTCATCGCCGGCGTTCCCGACGACCTGATCGACGCGGCCCGCGTCGACGGCGCCTCGGAGCTTCGCATCGTCTTCTCCGTCGTCGCGCCGGCCGTCGTGCCGGCGATCGCGGCGCTCGCCCTGTTCGCCTTCGTCTATCACTGGAACACCTATCTCTGGCCGCTCACGGTGCTGCAGGGAAACACCGAGGATTACCCGATCGTGCTCAGCCTCGGCCGGCTGCTGTCCTACAATCGCGGCGCGGTGAACACCGGACTGGTGATGGCCGGCGCGACGCTCGCCGTTTTGCCGCCGCTCGTCCTCTTCGTCTTCCTGCAGCGCTTCTTC
>JAGQUI010000904.1 GCA_020438595.1 Propionibacteriaceae bacterium
GTGGTGATCGGCGGCACCAGCCTCGCCGGCGGCAAGGGCAAGATCGTCTGGACCGTGGGCGGCGTCCTCTTCCTCGTGGTCATCGACACCAGCCTCAAGCTGCTCGGCATGTCGCTCTTCGTCGTCTTCGCGGTCAAAGGCGGGGTCATCCTCTTCGCCGCGATCATCGACGCCATGCGCCAGCGCATCATCATGCGGGGCTAGAGATGGCAGCCGAGATCCTGCGCCTCGACGGCCTCTCCAAGAGCTTCTTCGGCGTCGAGGTGCTGCACGCGGTGAGCTTCGCGCTGCACCGGGGCGAGATCCTCGGCCTCGTCGGCGAGAACGGCTCGGGCAAGTCGACGACGATGAACATCCTGGGCGGCATCCACCAGGCGGATGCCGGCAGCATCACCCTCGACGGCCGGCCCTACCGGCCGACCGGGCCGCGCGACGCCCAGGAGGCCGGCCTCGCCTTCATCCATCAGGAGCTCAACCTCTTCGAGAACCTCTCGATCGAGGAGAACATCTTCATCAGCGGCTTCCCCCGGCGCCTCGGCCGGCTGCCGCTGATCGATCGGGGCCGCATCGGTCAGCGCACGCGCGAGCTGCTCGACATGGTCGACG
>JAGQUI010000905.1 GCA_020438595.1 Propionibacteriaceae bacterium
TGCAACAGATTGCTGCAATAGTCCAGATCGTTACGCGGGTAGACGAACGGCTGACCCAGCGAGTGCTTGTAGGCAGCCGCTGCGATCGTCGGAATCTTGGCGATGATCCGGTGCGCAAATATCTCGCGGTGGCGCGGATTATGGATGTCCATCGTGTCGTGGTAGAACGCCGACATCGAAGCCACCACCGCCGACACCATCGCCATCGGATGCGCGTTGTGATGAAAGCCGCCGAAGAAGCGCAGCAGCGATTCGTTGATCATCGTGTGATGACCGATACTGTGGCGAAACGCCTGCAACTGCGCGGCACTCGGCAGTTCGCCGTACAGCAACAGGTAGGCGACCTCCGTGAAGCTGCTCTTTTCCGCCAGCTGCTCGATTGGATAGCCGCGATGCATCAGGACGCCCGCGTCGCCATCGATATACGTGATCTTGCTCTCGGTCGACGCGGTAACGCCAAAGCCCGGGTCGAACGTGAATACACCGTGATCCTTGCTGACCGTGGCGATATCCAGCACGGCCGGACCGACGGTACCTTCGCGCACTGGTAGCAGGGACTTCTTGCCGCTGGCGGGATCGATCAGTTCGAAATTCTTGTCTGCCATG
>JAGQUI010000906.1 GCA_020438595.1 Propionibacteriaceae bacterium
ATTTTTTCCCGCCATGTCGGGCCGAGACCCGATTTCCACGGCCGCAGCGATTGCGGCGCCCGAGGAAATGCCGACCGGTACGCCTTCCAGGCGTGAGACCAGACGCGCATAGTCGAAAGCGGCCTGGTTTCCGACCTTGACGACCTCGTCGATCACCGACCGGTCGAGAACCGGCGGCACGAAACCCGCGCCGATCCCTTGGATCTTGTGAGGACCGGGCTGACCGCCTGAGAGCACCGGCGAGTCCTCCGGCTCGACCGCCGCGATGCGGACACCGGGATTCCGAGACTTCAGGACTTGGCCGACGCCGGTGATCGTGCCGCCCGTGCCGACGCCGGACACAAAGACGTCGACCTTGCCATTCGTATCGTTCCAGATCTCCTCGGCGGTCGTGCGGCGGTGAATGTCGGGATTGGCCGGATTCTCGAACTGCTGCGGGATCACAGCATCCGGGATGGTATTTGCAAGTTCTTCAGCCTTGCCGATTGCGCCCTTCATGCCCTGCGCTGCAGGGGTGAGTTCGAGCTCCGCGCCCAGGAGAGCGAGCATTTTCCTACGCTCGATCGACATCGACTCGGGCATGACGAGGATCAGGCGATAGCCT
>JAGQUI010000907.1 GCA_020438595.1 Propionibacteriaceae bacterium
CATGTTCGTTCGGTATTGAGAACGAAAGGTGGCCCGCCGATGGCGGAATGAACGTGACCTGCGTCACGCCGGCACCAACAGGAAGGGCCCGGCATGCGCCGAGCCCTTCCCCACGGAGGCGGGGTGCCTCAGCCCTGATGGGCCAATTGCACCTCGCACAGGATGCGCACTTCCTCGCTCACCAGCACGCCGCCGGTCTCCAGGGCCGCGTTCCAGGTGAGGCCCCACTCCTTGCGGTCGATCTTCCCGCTCAGGTTGAGGCCGGCCTTGGTGTTGCCCCAGGGGTCCTTCGCCTGGCCGCTCCACTCCACATCCAGCGTCACGGGCTTGGTCACGCCCTTGATGGTGAGGTCGCCGGTGACCTTCCAGTTGCTGCCGCTGCCTTCGATGCGGGTGCTGGTGAAGGTGAGCTTCGGGAACTGCTCGCTGTCGAAAAAGTCCGGGCTGCGCAGGTGGGCGTCGCGCTTTTCGTCGTTGGTGAAGATGCTGGCGGTGTCCGCCCAGAAGCTCACGTGGGCGTTCGTCAGGTCGTCACCTTCCAGTTCGGCCTCGGCGCCGAACTGCTTGAAGCTGCCGGTCACGGTGCTGATCATCAGGTGCTTC
>JAGQUI010000908.1 GCA_020438595.1 Propionibacteriaceae bacterium
TACCAGATCGGCGTCGCCGTCTGCGCGGCCATCCTCGTCTACGAGCACGCCACGGTGGACCCGGACGACCAGGCCACGGTGCAGGCTGCCTTCGGGCGGGCGAACATGGTCCTCGCGATCGTGTTCATCGCGTTCGTGATCATCGAGGTGGTCCTCTCGTAACCGGCGAGGGTGACATCACGGTGCCACTGGTCGAGGCGCGCGGGCTGGTGCGCACGTTCCGCCACCGGCGTGCCGTCGACGACGTGGACCTGTCGGTGGGGCCGGGCGGGCGCCTCGCGATCGTCGGCCCGAACGGGGCGGGCAAGAGCACCCTGCTTCGGCTGCTGGCCACCCTCATGCGGCCGGATTCGGGCCGCCTGGAGATCGTCGGGCACGACATCCTCTCGACACCGCAGCGTGCCCGGCCGGTCATCGGCTACCTGGGACACGACCCGCTCGTGTACCTCGACCTCACGGCGTGGCAGAACCTGCAGCTCTTCGCCGATCTCTACGGCGTGCGCGACTCCGGCACCCGAATCCCGGATCTGCTGCGTGACGTCGGGCTGCTGCCTCGCGCCCATGACGTGGTCCGGACGTTCAGCCGAGGGATGGCGCAGCGAC
>JAGQUI010000090.1:0-2540 GCA_020438595.1 Propionibacteriaceae bacterium
GTGGGGGGCCGGTCCCGGAGGAGCCGGCGCCGAGGGACGAGGCGCCCGCGTCACGAAGGGCCGGCGCGGGCCACAGTTGCCGCCGCAGCGCGTCCGGAGTAGCGAAGCCGGCGGCCGCCGCGTCCGCCTCGGTCAGGGCTTCGGGGCCGGGCACCTCGCTCACCGCGTCGAAGCGGACGATGCCCGCACTGGTCAGCTGGGTGCCGCCGGCCCTCACCCGCGGCTGTTCCCAGCGGCGGAACGCGAGCGTGATCGTGCCGTTCCGGACGCCCTCGGCGACCCTGGCCGGCAGCAGCATCAGCGTCGCCGGTAGCGGACGAAGTCGAACCCGTCGTGCGGTTCGCGGGAGGTCTCCACCCACTCGGCGGGGTCGATCTCGGGGAAGTGGACGGAGCCCTCCGCCTCGGCGTGCACCTCGGTCAGGTCGAGGTCGGTGAGTTGCGGCCAGGCCTGCTCGTACACGCTGCCGCCGCCCGCGATGAAGACGTAGCTGTTCAGGCTGTGCGCGAGCTCGATCGCCGCGTCCACGGAGGACGCGGTGAGGCCCTCCGCACGTCCGTCGGTGGGCAACACGACGCTGTCCGGCCGGCTGGTCACCACGATGGTCGTGCGGCCGGGCAGCCAGCGTCCGATCGCGTCATGGGTGCGGCGCCCCATCACCAGCACGTGCCCGCTGGTGACCCGCTTGAACCGGGCCCAGTCCTCGGCGATCTCGAACGGCTGGCGCTCGCCGTCGCCGATCACCCCGTTGGCGTCGACGATCGCGATGGCGATGAGCGGCATCAGGCCTCCTCAGACCGCGATCGGGGCCTTGATGCCCGGGTGCGGGTCGTAGCCGACCACCTCGATGTCGCCGAGTTCGAAGGCGTCGATCTCGGTCACGTCCGCGTTCAGCACCAGCGTGGGCAGCGGGCGCGGCTCCCGGGTGAGCTGCAGGCGGGCCTGGTCGAGGTGGTTGCTGTACAGGTGGGCGTCGCCCAGGGTGTGCACGAAGTCGCCCACGCCCAGCCCGGCGACCTGGGCGACCAGGTGGGTGAGCAGCGCGTAGGACGCGATGTTGAACGGCACGCCCAGGAAGATGTCGGCCGAACGCTGGTAGAGCTGGCAGCTCAGCCGGCCCTGCGCCACGTAGAACTGGAAGAACGCGTGGCACGGCGGCAGCGCCATCTCGGGGAGCTGGCCGACGTTCCACGCGCTGACGATGTGCCGGCGGCTGTCCGGGTTGTTCCGGATGGACTCGATCACGCCCTTGATCTGGTCGACGTGGCCGCCGTCCGGAGTGGGCCACGACCGCCACTGGTAGCCGTAGATCGGGCCCAGGTCGCCGTTCGCGTCCGCCCACTCGTCCCAGATCGTGATGCCGTTCTCGTGCAGCCAGCCGACGTTGGTCGAGCCGCGCAGGAACCAGAGCAGCTCGCCGAAGATGCTGCGCGTGTGCAGCTTCTTGGTGGTGAGCAGCGGGAACCCCTCGTTCAGGTCGAACCGCATCTGGTGGCCGAACACGCTTCGGGTGCCGGTGCCGGTGCGGTCGGACTTCTCCACGCCGTGGTTCAGCACGTGGTCGACCAGGTCGAGGTACTGCTTCATCGGTGCGCCTCCAGTGCCTGCTGCAGCAGCGGGACGACGGCGCGCACCGCCTGCCCGCGGTGGCTGATCGCGTCCTTCTGCTCGGGAGTGAGTTCCGCGTTCGTCACCTGGTTGCCCTCGGCGACGAAGATCGGGTCGTAGCCGAACCCGTTGCCGCCCCGTGGCTCGAGCACGAGCCGTCCCTCCATCACGCCGCGGACGAGGTGCTCCTCGCCGGACGGGGTGACGAGCGCCATCGCGCACACGAACCGGGCGGTGCGGTCGGCCGCCTCGGTGTCGGTGAGCTGGGCGATCAGCAGGTCGAGGTTGCGCTGGTCGGTGGCGTCCGGGCCGGACCACCGGGCAAGAGCGGACGCCGGGCATGCCGTTGAGCAGGTCGACCTCGAGGCCGGAGTCGTCGGCGACCGCCGGCAGGCCGGTGGCGGCGACGGCCGCGCGGGCCTTGAGCAGCGCGTTGCCCTCGAAGGTGCGCTCGGTCTCGGCGGGCTCGGGGTAGGCGGGGAACGCGTCCAGGCCGCGCACGTCGGCGTCCACGCCCGCCGCGGCCAGCACGCGGTGCAGTTCGGCCGCCTTCTTGGCGTTGTGCGTGGCGACGACCACGACGCTCACCGGCCGACCCCCAGCGCCTCCTGCTGCAGCCGGGTCAGCTCGGCGCAGCCGGCCAGCCCGAGGTCGAGCAGTTCGTCGAGTACGGCCCGGCTGAACGGCTGGCCCTCGGCGGTGCCCTGCACCTCGACCAGGTCGCCGGTGCCGGTGGCGACCACGTTCAGGTCCACCTCGGCGTTCGAGTCCTCGACGTAGGGCAGGTCGAGCATGCAGGTGCCGTCGATGACGCCCACCGAGACCGCCGCCACGCTGCCGGTGAGCGGCTCGCCCGCCAGCGCGCCGCGCGCACGCAGCCACTCCACGGCGTCGACCAGCGCGACGTAGGCGCCGGTGATGGACGCGGTGCG
>JAGQUI010000090.1:2561-8960 GCA_020438595.1 Propionibacteriaceae bacterium
CCGTCGGCCTGCAGCACGTCGCAGTCGAGCACGATCGTGTTCTCGCCGAGCGCCTTGTAGTCGATCACCGCGCGCAGGCTGCGTCCGATCAGGCGGGAGATCTCGTGCGTCCGGCCGCCGATCCGGCCCTTGACCGACTCGCGGTCGCTGCGCGAATGGGTGGAGCGGGGCAGCATCGCGTACTCGCTGGTCACCCAGCCCAGGCCACTGCCCTTGCGCCACCGCGGCACGCCCTCGGTCACCGACGCCGCGACCAGCACGCGGGTCGCGCCGAACTCGACCAGCACCGAACCCTCGGCGTGGTCGAGCCAGTTGCGGGTGATCCGCACCGGGCGGAGTTCGGACGGGGACCGGCCATCAGCTCTGTTCACGGCGATCACGATATCGGTGGGATCGGACACTGCACGGCGCACGCCCCGCGCCCGGAGACAACTCCGGGCCGACACGCCGACTCGCACACCGGGATGCGCGGGCAGGGGTTCGGGAAGTACGCACAATGGACACGGGATTTGCGTTCCGCTATACCCCCCGGGGTATATTGGTCTCGTCGTCATCGCCCCCCACGGTGGTTTCGGCAGGCAACCAGCAAACTGCAAGAGGAGTTCATACGATGTGTCGTCCGGTCACCTGCAACGTCTGCGGCAAGACCACCTGGGCCGGCTGCGGTCAGCACGTGTCCCAGGTGAAGGCCATGGTCCCGTCCGCCCAGTGGTGCGGCGGCAAGCACTCCGAGGCTGAGCTGGCTGCGGCCAAGCCCAAGGGCCTGTTCAGCATCTTCGGTCGATGAGGTTCGCCGGGACGGCCGCGGCGCTGGTCGCCGCAGCCACCCTCCTGGCCGGCTGCTCCAGCAGCACGGTGAGCGTGTCCGCCGGGCCCACCGCGGCCTCGGCGCCCGCCACCGGCGCGTCCCTGGCCCCGGCTGAGTTCGCGGCCGCGGCCAAGCTGCCCGACACCGTCCTGCTGGACGTGCGGACGCCCGAGGAGTTCGCGTCCGGGCACCTGCCGGGCGCGGTGAACATCGACATCGAGTCCGCCGACTTCGGCCAGCAGGTCATGGCGCTCGACCAGAACAAGAGCTACGCGGTGTACTGCCGCAGTGGCAACCGCTCCAAGGCGGCCACGACCGCCATGCAGCAGGTGGGCTTCACCAAGCTGTACGACCTCAGCGGCGGGATCAACGCCTGGAAGTCGGCCGGCGGCGAAGTCGTCACCACCTAGGCCTGGCCGGCTTCCCCCGGGCCGCCCCGTCCCATCTGCACCGTCGTCGGCGATCCCCCTCAGCCGGCGACGGTGTAGACCTGTTCGACCCGGTCCACGAAGCCACCCATCAGCCGCCGGCCCACGCCGGCGAACAGCTCGGGGCTGCCCGTGGTCAGGAACCGCAGCTCCGGCGTCCGCGGCTCGGCGTGCAGCAGTCCGGCGTCGGTGAGCGTGGCGAAGACCTCCTTGGCGCACTCCTCGGCAGAGGAGACCAGGGTGACGTCGTCGCCGATCACATACGAGATCACGCCCGCGAGCAGCGGGTAGTGCGTGCAGCCGAGAATGAGCGTGTCGATGCCGGTCTCGCGCAGCGGCAGCAGGTAGCCGCGGGCTGCCTCGATCAGGTCCGGCCCGCCGGTGATCCCGGCCTCGACGTACTCCACGAACAGCGGGCACGGGGCGGTGACCAGTTCCACGCCCGGCACGGCGACCAGCGCGTCGTCGTAGCTCGCGGACGTCGCGGTCGCCTCGGTGCAGATCAGCCCGATACGTCCGGTCTTGCTCGCCCGGACCGCCCGGCGCGCGGCCGGCAGGATCACGTCCACCACCGGCACGTCGTAGCGCTCGCGGGCGTCCCGTAGCACCGCGGACGACGCCGAGTTGCACGCGATCACCAGCGCCTTCACCCCGGAGTCGGCGAGGTAGTCCAGGCACTCCAGCGCGTACTCGCGCACCTCGGGGATCGACTTCGTGCCGTACGGGGCGCGGGCGGTGTCGCCCAGGTAGACCATGTCCTCGTTCGGCAGCTGGTCGAGCAGCGCGCGGGCCACGGTGAGCCCGCCGAAGCCCGAGTCGAACACGCCGATCGGGGCCTCGCTCGCAGTCACGAGCACCGACTCTAGGCCCGCCACCGACCACTCACCAACCACGCCCACCTCCAGGCTTCGCTACCGGTACTTCGGGTAGCTACCCGAGTACGGGTAGCGTCGTGGAGTAGCGGTAGCGAAGCGGGAGGAAGGACGCCAGTGAAGCCGGAACCGATCGACCTCACCAGGATGGCGCTGCGCGCCCTGCGGCTGCTCGACGACGGACGCCGCGCGCTCGACGACCAGTGGCGCCGCTGGACCACTCCGGAGGCGCCGGAGGCGAAGCCGCCGTCCGACCGCCGGCAGCCGCCGACGATCTGGTAGGGCATCGGGCACCGTGGTGGTGGACCGAGTAAGGAACCGTCCCCTACTTGGTCCGGACCGAGTTGGGGACGGTTCCTTACTCGGTCCACTTCAGGCGACGCGGCGGCTCAGGCTCAGCATGACCAGGCCGGGACGGCGCCCCGCGACGACCTCGGGGTGGCCGCAGCCGCCGCCGTCGGAGGCGACCGCGCAACTGCCACAGCCGGACGGGGGGCAGCCCAGCGACAGCTCGCGGGACTCGATCCGTCCCGAGCGCACGAGGTGCTCGACGGCGGCGCGGACGACGTCCTCGTCCAGCCCGAGGTTGCGGGCCATCTGCGTGACGGTGGGCGTGCCGGCCTCCACCTCGGCCAGCACCCTGCTCAGCGGTCCCGCGCTCACCAGAACAACCTTCCGACCTGGAAGACGGCCACTGCGAGCACCCAGGCCGTGACCAGCTGCATGCCGATCCCGAACAGCGTCCACTTCGGGCCGATCTCGCGCCACTGCGCGGCCACCGTCGCCACGCACGGCGTGTAGGCGAGCAGGAAGACCATGAACGCCAGCGCGGCCGGGATCGGATGACCGCCGGAGGACTCGGTGAACGAGTTCATCACCGCATCGCCGAGCGCGCCCGGAGCTCCCCCGTCCGGCGCCGCCACCGCGTATGTCTGCGCCCACGACGAGATCACGGCCTCCTTCGCCACGAACCCGACCGCCAGCGTGGAGGCGGTCTCCCAGGACCCGAAGCCCGCCGGGGCGAACACCGGGGCGATCGCCTGCGCGGCGACGCCGTACACCGAGTCCTGCACCGGCACCGTCCCGAACGACTCCCCCGGCTGCGCCGGGATCGACTGCAGCAGCCAGACCGCAGCTACCGCGGCCACGATGATCCCGGACGCGGTCTGCAGGAAGCCCTTCAGCCGCAGCCAGGTCACCGAGGCGGTGAGCCGCAGCGTCGGCACCTGGTAGGCGGGCAGGTCGATGATCAGCGGCTCGGTGCCCATCGTCCGCCACAGCGTGCGCCGCAGCACCAGCCCGGCCAGCACCACCAGGTGGATCGAGATCAGGTACATGACGAACACCGCAGTGCCGGCGTACTCGCCGAAGAAGATGCTGCCCAGCATCACGAACACGGTCAGCCGGGCCGTGCAGGAGGTGAACGGCACCAGCAGCGCGGTCAGCACCCGCTGCCGGGCGCCGGGCAGGATGCGGGTCGCGGAGATCGCCGGGACGTTGCAGCCGAACCCCACGATCAGCGGCAGGAACGCGCGGCCGGGCAGCCCGATCGAGCGCATCAGCCGGTCGGTGACGACCGCGGCGCGGGCCAGGTAGCCGGAGTCCTCCAGCAGCGCGAGCAGGACGAACATCAGCGTCATCAGCGGGACGAACGTGAGCAGCATGCCGACGCCGGCGATCAGCCCGTCCACGACGAGCCCCTCCACCCAGGTGCCGCCGAGCCCGACCGTGCCCAGCAGCCAGGTGGCGCCGGCCGAGACCGGCCCGGCGAACAGCCCGTCCAGCGCGTACTGCAGCGGCGCGGCGACCACCGTGGTGATCTGGAACACCGCCCACATCACACCGAGGAAGATCAGCGGCCCGAGCACCGGGGCGGTCACCCAGCGGTCGACCCGGTCCGACCAGGTGTGCGGCTCCACGTCGGGCGCGCGGGTGCCCGCCTCGACCGCGGCCGCGATCCAGCCGAACCGGTCGTCGTCAAGCTCCAGCGCGTCCGTCGTCTCCGGCACCGGGCGTGGCACCGGCGCCGGCTCGATCAGGGCCTCGCGGACGGCTCCGGCGAGCGCCTCGAGCCCGGCCCGGCGGCGCGGGTCGATCCCGACCACCGGACAGCCCAGCGCCACCGACAGCGCCGCGGTGTCGATCTCGGTGCCGCGCTTGGCGGCCACGTCGAGCATGGTCAGCGCCACCAGCATCGCGACGCCCTGCTCCCGCAGCTGGGCGACCAGGTAGAGGCTGTTCGCCAGCCGGGACGCGTCACAGGCGACCACGCACAGGTCGGGCCGCTCGGCAGCGGGGACGCCGACCAGCAGCTCGCGGGTGAGGTCCTCGTCGGGCGAGTGGGGGTCGAGGGAGTAGGCGCCGGGCAGGTCGATCAGGGTGAGCTCGAGGCGCTTCTCGTCCGGGTCGCAGGTGCACTCCTCACAGGTGCAGCTCGCGGCGGACTGCGTGGTCTTCCACACGCCCCGGGACACCTCGACGGTGGTGCCCGGCCAGTTGCCCATCGTGACGCGTGCGCCCGTGAGCGCGTTGAACAGGGTGGACTTGCCGGTGTTCGGCGCGCCGACCAGGGCAACCGCGGGAGCCTCCGGGCCCGCGCCCCCGTTGGTCGTCGTGTGGCAGCAGGCCTTCACCGAGGGCGGCGGAACCGAAGGGACGATCAGGTTCAGGCTCCGCGGCTGCCGCTGTTCGGTGGTGGACATCAGCGCGCCACCTCGGCGCGCAGCTGCCGCAGCAAGGCCTCGCCCAGGGCGATCCGGGAGCCGCCGACCAGGGCCACGCGGCCACCGCCGGCGGTCTTCTGCAGCAGGGTGAACCGGCTGCCCACGCGCAGGCCGAGGGACGCCAGCCGCTGCCGCGAGTTCTCCGGGGCATCGGACTCGAGCAGAGTCAGGGACGTGTGCAGCGGCGCCCCGGCCAGGTCCATGCCTACGTACATGTGCGTAAGGTTAGCCTTATCTAATAACGCGCGCATCTTGTCTCGAAAAACATACTCCCCCTGGCAAGGGAGCGGCACCCCACCCCGGATGCTCCCGAAATTCGTGGTTGCTCCCGAAATTTCGGGAGCAACCACGAATTTCGGGAGCGTCTGTCGATCAGCGCAGGCCGAGCAGGCTCTCGGACAGGTAGGCGATCCACTCGTAGACCCGGTAGATGTAGCTGCGCGGATCGTCCTCGTCGAGGGCGTCGAGGTCCTCGATGTCGTCGGCGGTCGTGATGCCGAGCCGCACCGAGAGGGCCAGCCGGACGGCGGTGAGCGTCTTCAGCCACGTGTCGAGCTCGATCACCCGCACCTGCACGGGGTGCTTGCCCGCCTCGCTGTCCTGCAGCGCCGTGAGCACGACCTCCACCTGGCCGAGCCGCTCGGTGCGCTGCCGCGCCTGGGTGAGCCTGCGGAACTCCTCCGACGCCGCCTCGTCGCTGCCGTAGGCGTCCGGGAACAGCCTCCGGATCACCGGGTCGGAGCGGTCGAGCGGCTCGGGCTCGTCCAGCTCGGCCTGCCAGCGGTCGAACGGGTCCTCCGGGACGGGGTCGCCGTCCGCCTCGAGGAGGCCGGCGAACTGCTCGACCAGCGACTCGAGCAGGGTCACCTCGTAGTCGGTGAGCTTCATGGTGATCAGCGGGCCCGACCGCCTGAAGCCCCGCATCAGACCTGCTCCAGCGTGGCCCACAGGCCGTAGCCGTGCATCGCGTCCACGTCGGTCTCCATCTGCTCGCGACCGCCGCTCGACACCACCGCCTTGCCGTTGTTGTGCACCTGCAGCATCAGGTCGGTCGCCTTCGACTCGTCGTAGCCGAAGTAGGTGGAGAACACGTGGGTGACGTAGCTCATCAGGTTCACCGGGTCGTCCCACACGATCGTCACCCACCCGGTCAGGGCCGATTCGGCCGGCCGCTCCGAAACCGCGGTCGCCCCTCCGGGCTGCGCCGGTGCGTTCTCGCCTGCCACGCGGGCCATTCTGGCACGCCCGTGCGACGAGATTCCCCACGGTGCATCGCTGAGCGGCGGGGTGGTTCTAGTCTGGCCAGCATGACCCTGTTGACCACGCCGATGGGCGCGCCCGCGACCACGGCGATGCTGACCGACCACTACGAGTTCACGATGGTGCGGGCGGCGCTTCGCTCGGGGACGGCGTTCCGGCGCAGCGTGTTCGAGCTGTTCGCCCGTCGGCTGCCCGAGGGCCGGCGCTACGGCGTGGTGGCAGGCGTGGGTCGCGCCCTGGACGCGATCCAGGCGTTCCGGTTCGACGAGGAGACCCTGAACTACCTGCTCGAACGGAACGTGATCGAC
>JAGQUI010000909.1 GCA_020438595.1 Propionibacteriaceae bacterium
CAGGAGGACGTGCACGAGCAGGAGGGACGGGCCTACGACCCGGGGCGCTGGATCGCGCCCGAGACGGTGGCGACGGCCATCGTGCAGGTCCTCGACCTGCCGGCCGACGCCACGGTGCCCGAGGTGGTGCTGCGCCCCGGCCGGGGCTGACCGCGCCACCGGACGCGCTCAGTCCTCCGGATCGTCGAGGCGAGCAAGCCAGGTGGCGAACCGCTCGACGGCGGTCTCGTGCTCGGGGTGCACGTCGGTGAACTCGGTGAGCCGCTCGGCCACCCAGGCCAGGGTGACCTCCTCGTCGCCGCGGCGCCGCTCCAGCTCCTCGATGCCGCGGTCGGTGAAGTACATCGCCGCGTCAGCCCTGGGCCGGCGCGAAGGCCTGGGCCAGCAGGCCGCCCTGCTCCTCGCTGTGCCGACGCAGCGTGCCCACCGAGGGTGACGCGGACGCCGGACGGCTGACCCGCTCGACCGGGTGGCCCACCTCCGGCCACACGTTGAGCTGGTAGTGCGGCCACGGACCCATGTTCGCGGGCTCGTCCTGCACCCAGCGGACCGCCTTGAGGCCGGGGTACCTGGCGATCTCGGCGGCGATCTCCGCCGCGGG
>JAGQUI010000910.1 GCA_020438595.1 Propionibacteriaceae bacterium
CAGACCGGCACCGAGTGGGCCGAGATCGTGCCGGTGTCGGCCGTGTCGGGCGACCAGGTGCAGCTGCTGGCCGACCTGCTCGTCGGGCTGATGCCGGAGGGCCCGCAGCTCTACCCCGACGGCGACCTCACCGACGCGCCCGAGGAGATCCTCGCCGCCGAGCTGATCCGGGAGGCCGCCCTCGAGGGTGTCCGCGACGAGCTGCCGCACTCCATCGCGGTCGTGGTCGAGGAGATGGGCCTGCGGGACGGACGGCCCGACGACAAGCCGCTGCTCGACATCTATGCCGACCTCTATGTCGAGCGCGACTCCCAGAAGGGCATCGTGATCGGGCACCGCGGTGCCCGGCTGAAGGACGTCGGCACCCGCGCCCGCCAGCAGATCGAGGCGCTCCTCGGGACCCCGGTCCACCTGTCGCTGCACGTCAGGGTGGCCAAGGACTGGCAGCGCGACCCGCGCCAGCTGCGCAAGCTCGGCTTCTGAGCGGCCGCGGACCGGGTCAGTCCGGCACCCAGCAGAGGCCGTAGCGGACCCCGCTGCGCCACTGGGCCTCGGTGGGGTAGTCGAACCCCCAGCGATAGGTCAGCGGGTCGTCGGCGCG
>JAGQUI010000911.1 GCA_020438595.1 Propionibacteriaceae bacterium
CTTCCGTCTGGTCCATCACAAAGAAGGCCAGGTGCTCGTAGGTGCCGCCGGATATCTCCAGCAGGTCAATGCCCACATCCGTCAACATACGCACCACCCCCAGGGCGTCCTCTTCGGCGAAGCCATCCTGCTGAAAATCGGCGGAGTTGAGTTTTACGCTGATGGGAAAATCGCTGCCCAGCGCCTTACGAGCTTCCCGCAGAACTGTCATCAGCGGGCGGGAGCGGTTTTCCAGAGCGCCGCCCCACCGGTCCGTCCGCCGGTTGGTGCGCGGGGAGAGGAACTGGCTGAGCAGGTAGCCGTGGGCGGCGTGGAATTGCACACCGGTAAAGCCACCTTCCTTGCACAATTCCGCAGTGCGTACAAACCGCTGAATTGCATCTTCGATTTCCGCCTCTGTCATGGCCCTGGGTTTGGCGAACAAGCCCATCTTTTTGAGCTTCACCGCCGAAGGGGCCAGGGGGCGCAGCGTGACCAGGATAGAACACTGCCGCCCTGGATGGCTGATCTGTGCCCAGAGGTGCTGCCCTTTCGATTTCCCGGCCGCCGTCCATTGCCGCAGGGCAGGCAAGGCACTTTCGTCCTCCACTGCTACATTAC
>JAGQUI010000912.1 GCA_020438595.1 Propionibacteriaceae bacterium
CACCCGCGGCCGCTCCCTGCTCGACGGCGCGAAGCACCTGAAGATGCACGGACGCCAGGTGGCGGTGCGCGCCGAGGTACTGGCCGACCACGAGTTCTCCGTGCACGCCGACCGCTCGGAGCTGCTGGACTGGGTCGCCGCCCTCTCCCCCGCCCCGAAGCAGGTGTTCACCGTGCACGGCGCGCCGGACTCCGCGTCCGCCCTGGCGCAGGAGATCGGCACCCGGCTCGGCCTGGCCGCCCGCGTCCCCGAACTCGGCGAGACGGTGCAGCTGTAGCCCTCCACCCCCGCAGAGTGGCCAGTTTTGGCCGACTACGGCCGATACTGGCCACTTTGCGGGGGCTGGGCGCTCCCTGAGGAAGGGCCCGGCCGGGTCACGAAGGGCGCCTCCGTCGGCGGCGCACGCAGGCGACCACGGCCACCCCGAGCGCGGCGACACCCGCCAGCAGGGGCCACCGGTAGGTCTCGATGAACTCGACCAGCCGAGGGACGGGCCCGGCCGGCAGCGGGGAGGGCCCGACCGGTTCCGCGGGTGCCTCCTCGGCCGCGGGCAGGCGCACCACCCCGGCCGCGCCGTCCACGGTGACCTCGTCGCCGGT
>JAGQUI010000913.1 GCA_020438595.1 Propionibacteriaceae bacterium
GCCAGCTCACCGGCGACGGCGCCCGGAGCGAGGCGGCGCCCGCCAGCGCCGGCGGCACCAAGGACGAGCAGTACCGCTTCGTGGGCGATGTCGGGACCCTGCTCGAGGACTACTGGAGCGACGCGTTCGACCGCTCGGGCGAGCGCTTCGAGCCCACGTCGCTCGTGATCTTCGACGCCCCCACCGACACGGGCGGCTGCGGGGTCGGCACCCCCGAGGCCGGGCCGTTCTACTGCCCGCCGTCGCAGAAGATCTTCATCGACTTCGGCTTCTACCGGCGCCTCGAGGAGCAGCTCGGGTTCGGTGGCGACTTCGCCATGGCCTACGTGCTCGCCCACGAGTACGGCCACCACATCCAGAACCTGCTCGGCATCGACGACGAGGTCCGCAAGGCGCAGGACGGCGCGTCGCAGGCGGAGGCCAACGCCCTGTCGGTGAAGCTGGAGCTGCAGGCCGACTGCTTCGCCGGCGTGTGGGCGAAGTCGGCCTACGAGGACCAGCGCCTCGAGGCCGGCGACCTCGACGAGGCGATCGACGCTGCCCAAGCGGTGGGCGACGACGCGATCCAAGGCGCCAACGCCAACCAGGAGTCGTTCA
>JAGQUI010000914.1 GCA_020438595.1 Propionibacteriaceae bacterium
CGCCAGCCTGGCCAGCAGCGGGTACACCGTGCCCGCGGTGATCGTCAGCGCGGGACGGGCCGTGAGCTCGTCGACGATCTGCGAGCCGTACTTCGCCTCGTCCGCGAGCAGGGCCAGCACCGCGAGGTCGAGCACTCCCTTGCGCAGTTGAGAGGCCCACACGTCCCGTTCCTTCGGCATAACTCAAGGGTATTACCAGCTACCTTGTAAGACAAGTAACAGCCGCGCACCCGGAGGCCCTCGGGCGGCCCTTCGTGACGCCGGCTCGTCCCTCACCGGCTCCTCAGGGACCGGCTACCGCGTCGGGCTCGTCCCTCACCGGCTCCTCAGGGACCGGTTCCCGCATGTCCCCCAGGGACCGTGAACCTGCGAGCGGCTACGGCTCCAGCAGGCCGCGGATGTCGTCGGCGGTGAGCGGGGCGGCGAGGTCGCCGGACTCGCCCACGACCTTGGCGAACAGGTCGCGCTTGCGCTGCTGCAGGGCGACCACCTTCTCCTCGATCGTGTCCTCGCTGACCAGGCGGTAGACCATCACGTGCTTGTCCTGGCCGATCCGGTGCGTCCGGTCGATCGCCTGCAACTCGGCGGCCGGGTTCC